>CAZLDC010000014.1:0-11601 GCA_964558385.1 uncultured Gammaproteobacteria bacterium | reverse complement strand
CCAAAAAACTCTCAACGACCGGCTGATGGTGAAAGACTGCGATCACCAAAAAATCCATGCATATGCCGGACTTTTTCGGCGCCCAAATCTTGATGCACTGATACGAAAGGTGGCGCCATGATATCTCGCGATACGATCATATCGCTGGCAATAAAACTGCAGACAAGCGAGACAAACGTCGCACGCGAGTACTGTCAACACGTGTTTCTTCGTGCATTCTACCAACAAAAAAATGCGGCGCTGTTGTGCTTTAAAGGCGGCACGGCGCTTCGGCTTGTCTACAAAAGTCCGCGCTTCTCCGAAGATTTGGATTTTGAACACGGGGAAAAAACACCGCACGATTTTATGAAACGCGATGTTACAACCATTGAAGACCTGCTCACGGAAACTGTCGTTACAATACAAAAATCCAACATTTCCATTGATATAAAAGAGGCCGCGTCCACCAGCGGCGGGTATCTTACGAACGTAACGTTTCGCCTCCACGAAAGACCGATTGACATACTGACGGAGTTCTCACTTCGGGGCGGCCAAAAGACAAGCGGCGTACTGACAATCGTTACGAGCGATTTCTTCCCAAACTACAGCGTCATTACCCTTCCTCAGGAGAGGATTATAAAAGGAAAGCTGCACGCTCTTCTCGCGCGCAAGAAGCCCCGGGATTTTTTTGATCTCTACTACATCCTCCGGGCAAACCTCCTGCCCGTTTCCGAGCGCAGCACCCTAGGAAAAGTACTCGCGCTAATCCCCCAAAAGCCGGAGTTCTTTACCAAAGAGTTGACGGAATTTCTCCCATCAAGCTTCCACGGGCTGCTCAAGGACTTCCCGCGGCTTCTGGCGGTTGAGGTGGAGCGGTTCCTCTAAAATGAAAGCGCCGTACACAATTCATCTCAATACGTCCATAGCAACCACGGACGTTAACCAAAGCCTATTGGAGAACATTTCCTGGTCCGAAACGTTACACTGCACGCACCAGGAGATAGCAGCGGCGTTAGACGGTAAAAAGCCGTATACGATTACCGTCCTTATCGATCCGCTGAAATGGGAGTTAAGAAACAGAAAAGAATACGTCAAGAAAACCAAAAGCCCAATGGTGAGCAAATACCGCGAGCTCTTGTATGCTCTGTTCTTTGAACAGTATGGACAAACAGAGGGAAACGATTTCTATGCCTCCTGGTTAGACCGATACCGCACTGTTTGGCAAAACGGGCAAAAATACGAAACCATCGATGACTATATCATCGCGCAGGAGTTTGAACCGCGGTACAAAGAGAAAATTCTTTCCCGATTCAAAAATCATGAGCGGCTCTTTGCGCCAAGAATGGAGACAAATAGGGAGCGGTATTACCGCTTGCCGGAACCGCTCAACTGGATTGATTGGCGCAACCCTTATGACAACATATTTGTTTGGGAACAAGATGATCAAAAAGTCGCCAGCCGCGGCGGCAGCGGCTCTTCCGGCGGCCGGGAAAGAAACAGCATGTTCATCCTTGGCCTTCTTGAGCTAAACCGACTTCATCCGGTTCCGTCTTATTTGTTTGTATATACCGATGAAAATGAATTGAGATTTCTTAAAAAATTCGATCAGCTTTGTGTCCCGATCAACGACATCGGCTCCAACTACCCCGCGTGCACGAATAAACAAATCAATGATTTAAAACAGGGAGGACTTTTTATGCAGTGGGACCCATGGCACAGACAGCGCATCGAAATAATCCAGTATGACTGACAAACCTATCGTTATACCGGAACTCTCGTATAAAATTATGGGGGCCCTGTTTGCCGTCCATAATGAATTGGGGTCAACCATGCTCGAAAAGCACTACCAGCGCGCAGTTGCCAAAGAGCTCAATAATCAAGGTCTATCATTCCAACAGGAAGTACCGGTCGATCTCTCATACAAAGGGGAATCTATTGGCAGATATGTGCTGGATTTTATCGTAGAAAACAAAATTATTATTGAAACCAAGGCACAAAAAAGCTACGATCAAAAATTCTTTAAACAAGCACTTGCATATCTTAGAACAGCGCACTTGCCTTTGGCGATATTAGTAAACTTTCAAACACCAAGATTAGAATACAAACGCATTATCAACTATTCGCATTAAATTCGCATATGATTCGTGACCATTCGCATATTGCTATCAAACTCACGAACATCTCCAAGCGCTATACCATCCACCATGAGAAGCCGACGCTTGTGGAGAAACTCGTCAAACGGGACGAAACGTTCTGGGCACTCAAAAACATCAATCTCACGATCAAAAAAGGGGAGCGGGTCGGCATCATCGGACCGAATGGATCCGGTAAAACAACGCTTCTCAAAATCATTGCCGGCATCACCACCCCTACCACCGGCTCGGTCGAAACACACGGTAAAGTCGTCTCGCTTATTGACCTTGAGGCTGGCTTTCACCCGGACCTTACGGGCGAACAAAATATCTATCTTAACGCCATGCTCTTGGGGATGAAACGCGATGAAATTGACAGCGCGCTGAAGCGCATTATTGCGTTTGCAGATATTGGCTCCTTCATCGACGCCCCATTGTTTACCTATTCCAGCGGCATGAAATTACGCCTGGGTTTTGCGATAGCAATACACTCAAATCCAAACGTTCTTATTTTTGATGAAGGACTAAATGCAGGAGATAAACAATTTAAGGAAAAGGCATTTAAGGCTATACATACATTAAGCAAACAAAAAGTCACCATGCTCTTTGGGTATCACTATTCGAACGTCGTTCCGCATTCAATGTCTACGTTAATAGTGTGTAATAAAGGATCAATAATTAATTAACATGTATGACCCTCCATATCAAAAAGCCACTTATCACAGATGACTTTCTCTTTATTTCTAAAATGGAACGAGACAGGATTTTTTCTCAAGTCGTCTCAACGCTTGCACAAGCACCAGATATTATCGGAATTATAGATATTAGTAATCCAAAATATAATCCGCCGTATTCAGATATTGATCTTATTATCATAACCAAAGATACTGTCCATAATAAATCCGCGTTACTACTAGATGCAATGTCGAGCCAATCAAATTATTTATTTAAACATAAATTTTTTTTAGTCCCTGAATCCCTTGTTAAACAACTACTAAATAACGCAGTAATCCTTCATGTTAAGGAGAACTCTCAACACTTTTTACATAAAGTATATATAAAATCCGGATACAAATTTCCTAAAATTCAAGTAGACAAACTTCAAGAACTATTAGGAATTATCGAATACTTATTTATCAGTGAATTATATATTTATTATCGAATATCAAAATATAAAAAGATTGACTATAGAACTCTATACAAATCAATTAAAAATACTATAAAAGATACCATCATTATATCCCGATATTTCTTATTCCAAAATAATCATGCCGCAGCATGTGAATTGAAAAAACTTCATTATCGTATCCATTATAAACTATGTATGTCAACAAAAATGTCTCACTTCGATTTATGGCAAACATACCTTTCCTCACTTGTTGCCAACCAGACGTTAATAAAAAAAATTTTATCACTAAACAAATTAAGCAAAATACACCCAAAAAGCAATTCTCATCGTTCCTTTTTGTTTGTTGACTCTAAATGGGGAAAAATAGCGTTCACAAATTATGCATTTAATCCGGTTTCTTTCATCCTTCATTTGTTTCCACCAAAAATCTTAATGGACATGTGCATTTACGATTATTTACAATCTTTACTCTCGTGTACAATAAACACACAACACTCTTCTTCATGTGTCAATAAACGAATGTTATTATATCGAATGTGGTCTCTATATCTTAGAAGAAATAGTCTGCAAGATATCGCTGCACCTCCAGTCATCTATCATTTTCTTTCGGAAATACTTTAGTCCCATCTTATGGTGGGCATAATAAACTCTTTTTTTAGGTCATTTTTATTATCTTGAATCAATTGCATTAATTGAATCAAAAAAGAATCGGATAAGATATGAGGCCGAAGGCCCAGGTCTAATAGCTTTTTATTTACAGCATTATAATAATGTTCTTCTTTCTCTGTTCTTGGATTGTGAATTCTATGAATAGCAGCTTGTATATTTATTTTTTTTGCCGCCCCGGCAACCCGCAATGCCAACTCTTCTACAGTAAACTGCTCAGTAAACTGATTAAACACACGATATTCCCCGTGAGAGGGCGGGGATTGACAAGCAAGTTCGATACAAGCAATAGAATCTCGAATATCAATAAATCCCCTTGTTTGACCGCCTTTTCCGTATATTGTCAACGGAACTCCCAATACCGCCTCAACACAATACCTATTTAACACTGTGCCGAATATATGATCATAATCTAAACGCGTATTTAATCTAGGGTCTAGACGTGTTTGGTTTGTTGAAGCTCCATAAACAACTCCCTGATTTAAATCGGTAGAACGGATTCCCCAGGCTCTACATGCAAACATAATATTATTGCTATCATGAACCTTCGAGAGATGATAAAACGAATTTGCTTGTTTGGGATACGGTAATCGATCAAATCTACCTTTATAGAAAAAATCAATAAACCCCTCTTCTATATCAATATTTGGAGTACCGTACTCTCCCATAGTGCCCAACTTAACAAGATGAATATCTTTGTTATATTTTTGCATGTGTTTTATGGCATAAAGCACATTCAGTGTCCCAGCAATATTATTAGTCTGTGTATATACTGCATGTGCTTGATCAATCATTGAATATGGAGCTGACCTCTGCTCTGCAAAATGGATAACGACGTCCGGCTGAAAGCCTTCAAAAGCGGTGATTAATTTTTTATAGTTTCTGACATCAAATTTGTAAAATAATATCTGTTTACCTGATATTTTTTGCCAACACTGAAGTCTTTTCCAGATTGTGGAAATAGGTTTCATAGGAGAAACACCCAATTTTTTATCGTAATATCTCCGAATCAAATTATCTACTATTGCGACTTTATGGCCTTTAAACGAAAAATGAAGTGCTGTGGGCCAACCTAAATACCCATCTCCCCCTAAAATAAGTATTCGCATATATATTCTCGATATATTAATATACCCATGGTCGAAGCATAAAGCAAGCTATGATATCTATCATCATTGCAACAAAAGATAGGCCTAAACATCTTCGCCGATGTCTTTTTTCTATACTTTCAAGCTCTTTTTGTAAATATGAAATTATCGTGCTTGATCAAAGTACCGGAAATAAATCTTCGGCAATAATTGATTTACTAAAACATAAGAGGTTGCGATATATTAAATGCAATTTCGTTGGTAAAGGAAAAGCTCTAAATCTCGGAATACAAAGGTCAAAGGGAAACATTTTAGCATTTACTGATGACGACTGCATTGCTTCGTCAAGCTGGCTCCAGCAAATTAATAAATATTTTCGGTGCCATCGCAACATTAATGGTGTTTTTGGTAATACTCTTCCGTATCGGCCTTCCAGTCATAAAAAATTATATTGTCCTGCCACACTACAGATTGACACACCTAGAATTGTTACTGACAGGCACGTCATTCATTATCTTGAGCTTGGTCACGGAAATAACATGTGCATTAAAAAAAATGTATTTAAAAGTATTGGAGGAGTCCAAAAATGGATAGGCGTTGGTTCCGCCTCAAAAACAACGGGTGGACTAGAGAGTGAATTTATCTATCGAATGTTAGCCCACAAGATGGTGCTTCATCACAATCCAACACTTATTGTTTATCACAATCGTTGGCTTACATATGAGCAATACCAAAACTTACAATCGGGTTATATTTCTGGTGTAACAGCATTTATTGTATATGCATCAATAAAATATATAGATCCATTTTTGCTAAAGAATATATTTGTCCAATCTATACACTTTACAGGCCGTCTTAACAATATTTGGAATAATTTTAAAATACATCGAACTATACCATCAATAGAATTGTTCTTTCTCTTTCGCCACACAATCTCATTGTTTAAGGGCGTATTTATTGGAATATATTATGCTATATTTTATGATGGTTAATCCTCCTTCGTGGGAATCCCCTGATGTGAGTTCGAGGGATAAAGAGATTGCTTTTGCTCCTACGAAAGAATTACCAGAGCCCACAGACGTAAGCCTAATCAAGCTTCAGTATATTTACTGTCGCAGAAAGCCCTATGAATCTTTCTGCTACTCCAAAGGAAAGACTCGTCATCCTCGGTGACACCCCCTTAAGGGTGTCGAGGCTAGCTGCGGGGGTGTTTTAAGCTACTTTATCCGGCTACCATTATGATAAAATCCATACTATGAACCATTTGGCATCTCTAGCTTTTAAAAGAATAAAAACACTTCAACCTATTCAGGTGTTTACTTTATTCGTTATTGCAGGCATAACGGTGTTCACCATAAAGTTTTACGGAAGAAAACCAGCGGAGCGGGTCATAAAAATTCAGGTGGTCGGAAAGCAGTGGGCTCAAAATTATAATAACTATGCAGGATATAGACCCCCCTTTTGGTTAAACAATAGTATTCAAATCGGCGACACGGAAACCACCGTCAATGGTTGGCGTTCCGCAGAAATCGTCAATATCGAAAAATATGACCGGTGGGGGACAGACGCTGATCTGTACCTCATAGCAAAACTGAAAGGAGAAGTGAACACAAGGACAAATAAATTCATGTATAACAGCAAGCCTGTTGAGGTTGGATCATCCATTGAGCTTCATCTCACGCGAACAGACGTTCTCGGTCAAATTATCGATGATAATGTGCCCGAAAAAGGATATCCGGAAAAAGAACTTTTTGTCGTCGCCAGGGCTCGAAACATTGATCCATGGATCATTGGCGCCCTGCGGGCGGGAGACACCATGCTCAACGGACCACAAAAGAAAGCGGTTGCGACCCTGATGTCTTACGCGATTGAACCCCCAACAAGTGCCGTGTTTCTTTCCGACTCCACCACGTCAAACCCGCCCAACAATACGTTTCTTACGCTTAACCCCAGAGCAAAAGATGCTGTTTTGAAAGTAAAATTACGCGTACAACAATACGATACAGGATCGTACTTCGCAGGACATCAAAACATCAAAGTTGGACAACAAATCTGGATATATTTTCCCCAGGTGAATATCATGGCTGAAATTCAATCAATCCAAGATGCTCCAACTCCGTAGGTTCGCATCAACCCACGCATTCTTGTTATGGACGCTTCTCTCGTACGTTCTTCTTTTTATTGTTTACAACGAAAAAACATACATCATCACCGTGCTTCTTTATGGACTCATCTTGTTTACACACTTCAAGCGCACCCTCCTGGAAACATTATTTTTTGTGCTCCTCTTTGTGCTCCCATTTCAACGCGGAATTCGCGGGTGGACTATTCCTGTTGTATTGGCCGGACCGGAACCTTGGATGACCGACTACGCGTTTTATTTCGGGTTTTCATTGAAGCTGATTTTTTCCGCTGCAACCCTTGTGATTCTATTGCTTTCTCCTGCAGGCGCAGCTGATCCCAGGCAACATCGACTTCTTTCGCGGCTTCCCGTGCTCTTTTTCGGTTGGGTACTTATTTCGGTGGTCGCCACCGGAGGCTCGTCGTTGAGCTGGTTCGGGCTGATGTCCCTCATCATTCCTGTGTCTGTGTTCCTTGCCGGACGGATTCTTTTCACAAAAGCAGAGGTTCGTCTGCGCGCGCTTGAGGTATGTATCGCGGGTCTTTCATTCTTTGGAATTATCGGAACAAGACAGCTTATTGCACAGCGGTCTCTCGGATTATTTTTAGAAGACAATGCGTTTCGTAACGCATTGGGGTTTTATACAGGAGACGGCGCGTCCCTGTATCGGGCCTCCGGACTTTTGGGGCATCCGACGTTTTTTGGGAGCTATCTCTCGCTGATCATCCCTATCGCCTTTGCATGTACATTGCTGGCTGTTGTACAAAAAAACCGTCAACACACTACCATTGGAATGTTTTTTCTCTCAATGGTATTGGGCTTGTTTGCATTATTTGCAACCCTCAGCAGAAGCGCGTGGATCGCTGTTGCTGGCGCTTTGACGCTGCTCGTGGTTGACCATTTGAATATATTCAAAAAAGGATTTAAGAAAATAGTTTTTTTTCTCTTTGTCGTGATCATTGTTCTTCTTGTGCCGGTAGGGGGGGGCTTGTATGACCGGCTCTCTACCGTAAGCACTGTATGGTCTCAAGGCACCGGTGTGGGTCGTATTCATCTCATGCAACAAGCGTTGTTTCAGCTGTCAAAATTTCCTTTATTTGGTGTCGGCCTCAACCGGTTTACCGAAATTATGTCCGCTCAAGACCTCCCGATCGAGATCCGAAACTTTCTTTTCCCTGTACATAATACGTTTCTTCTCTTCTTTTCCGAAACGGGTATTCCCGGAGGGCTCCTGTTTGCTATGTTCGCCTTTGCCATGCTTGGGGCAACGCTTGCTCGGGCAAAAAAATCCTTAATCTCGTATGGCGTCTGGCTAGGCGCAGCAACGTTTGTGGTGAACGCACAATTTCATACATTATTTCACCAGGATCCCTCCTTGGATTTTTTCATGGTACTGCTGGCATACCTCTCTGTGTTATGACGCAAACCTGTACGATTGCAATCGTCACAAAAAACAATCCGATTAAGCTTCAACGCTGTCTGCAGAGCGTTGCCGCTCAAACGATAAAGCCCGCCTCGATTATTGTTGTCGATAATGATAACGATACATCCGCGCTCGTCGCCGTGAACGAATTTCAAAAAAAACCCATTCCTCTCGCGTATCTCCACGCGCCACATATCACGGTGCCGGAGGCGCGCAACAAAGCCGTAGCCGCATGCGACACATCAATCATAGGCTTTACCGATGACGATTGTGTCCTGGATCCCTCCTGGACTCGTGAGGTCATCACGTCCCTTAAAAAAACACCTGCTTCCTTTGTTATTGGACAAACCATGCTTTTTAATCCAAACAACCTCACTGCTCAAGCTTTTCAGATTCGCTATGCATATTGGCTTGCCTATGAGCTAAAAAAACACGACGGCGCCCCGTCTCCGTTTCTTATGGATACCAAAAACGTTGCCTACCGAAAAAACGTCTTCACAAAAATCGGTGTGACGTTTGATGCTGCCATGCAGGTATCCGGACATGATTCGGCTGATACCGATATAGGGTTTCAGCTACAATCAAAAAAGGTCTGCGGAGTATTTAATCCGCGCATGATTGTTCGACACGAAGAAACCCCCACCACTCACTTGCTGACAAAAAAAGCGTATGCCCGGGGGGCACTTGCAAAGCAACTGTCTCAAAAATGGTCCCTCAAAGGAGAATTTGTGTATCCTCCGGATTTTCAATTTCTTTATTTTCTGCGAAGAACCAATTATTGGTGGTCTCAGTTTCATCCGGTAATGAACAGTGCGCGCCTCAATCTGTGGGAAAAAATTGTTGTTTTTTTTCTTATCAGGCTTCACGATTTTATCTATTTACGGGGATTTATCGATATAAGGCGTGTATAGAATTCATTGAATGTTTGAGCGGCCCGCTTCCAGGAAAAATCCCCCTTCGCAAGCGCTCGGGCGTTTTTCCCCATCGTCTTCATTATGCGCGGGTTTTTAAACAACGTTATAACCGCGCGAGCAAATCCTACGGGATTCTCCGGAGCTACAACTCCTATATGATAATCATGAAATAGGCGGGCGAGATCCCCCGTTGGGTTTGCGGCCACTGGACGCCCGGACGCAAGATAATCTCCTATTTTGTTGGGGTATCGATTTGTATTTATCTCTCTGTTTGTGTATGGCAATAGCATCACATCCCCACATGCCAATAGGGGGGCAATGTTGTTATGGGGGACAAAACCATACCGCCGTATCCGACTGGCATATTTGCTTGTTGCGAGAGACTGATCAAATTCTTCCATGCGCCGCCCAACTACCACAGCAAGCGCCTTATCATCTCGCTTAAAAATCTCAATAATGGTTTGAGCCAACAGTTGCGCGTCATAGGGCGCATTTCCCACATACATGACGATGTGATCGTGAGCAGAAAATCCATGGTTTCTGCGTTGAGTTGTTTTTGAAAGTGGTACGATTTCGTCGGTGCTTGATCCCGGGGATATGATGGCAATGTTAGCTTGTGGTATACCCACACTGATTGCCCTTCGGAACAAAGCGCTGCTTATCACGGTTAGACCATTACTGTGCCGGTATACAAATCTTTCCATCAGATCATCGAGTGATCCCACAATCGTTCCCCAGAAGCCCCCACGGTAACTCGCAAGCCCACCCCAACCCCACAGATCAGCCCAATCCGCTATATACCGCTTGTTATATACCCATGCATAGAGAAAAGCTGGAAAAAAAACTGACGGGCGGTGTCCAAATCCGTACACCACATCGTAGTGTCGGTTTCCAATGATATGCATCATTCTGCCAATCACCTGAAACGGACTTGTGCCATTATGGCGAATTCTGTGGGGGAGAGGGCAGGCTATCTCTATAATGATCACTCCATGACGGACAGTTCTTTTATCTCTGAGAGCGGAGCATTTATTCGACGCTAATAGTGTTACCTGATGTCCTAACGTTACCAGCTCTTTTGCCAATGAAAAGCAGCGGATATAGTTACCCCCCTCGTCTGCCACCTCATACGTAAGCATCAGAATATTCATAAACAACGGTATAATATCATTGATTGATATCTCGATCATGAATAGTACGACTGTATCTATCTTGGGCGTTCGCATAACTCCCACAACGGTCGCAGCGGCGCTTGCCGTCATAACGTCATGGATACGATCGGGGCATCGTGGATATATCTGCGTTGCGGCGGTTCATCTTATAATGGAATGCCAACGTAATCCCAGCCTTAAGAAGGGTGTTAATGGGGCCAACCTAGTTGTTGCGGATGGCATGCCGCTCGTGTGGGTATCACGCGCACTAGGACATCATACAGAGCGAATTTACGGTCCGTTATTGATGGAAAAACTTTGTGCGTTAGCACAGCGTCAACAGTGGAACATTTTCTTCCTTGGTGGAAGCCGAGGGCAGGGAAAGGCGCTGATAAAAAAAATTAAACAAAAGTTCCCGCGGTTATCGGTTGTCGGCACAATGGATACCCCAAGAAAAACACTAACCAACAAAGAAAACTCGCTCGCTATTCAACAAATAAATATGGCCCGTCCGCACATAGTATTTGTGGGACTGGGGTGCCCATATCAGGAAAAGTGGATGATCGACAATTACCATCAACTTCGCGCCAATGTGCTTATCGGTGTTGGGGCCGCGTTTAATTTTTTGAGTGGGGCGGAAAAACAGGCCCCGTTATGGATTCAAGGCGTTGGGCTTGAGTGGTTATATCGGTTTACACAAAATCCTCGGGCTCTATGGCACAGGTATACTGTTATGAATATATCTTTTGTGTTCAAAATAACAAAACAACTCGTGAGCGCTTGGAGGTTGAAATAACCACTAACGCGATGGTGTATTAAAATCCTGCCACCTCGCTTGTCCCTGTATGATTTGTGACACTTGGTGGTACCGTAGGATATTTGATTTTTTCTCATCAACGCTTTCCAGGCCACCTTGACAGTCAGCGTGACGATTTTCAAAAAACACCAAGCACTCTTGAAACGCCTCTTTTGCCCTGCTGGAGGCTCCTATTGCTGC
>CAZLDC010000013.1:13719-15933 GCA_964558385.1 uncultured Gammaproteobacteria bacterium | reverse complement strand
TAAAACATAAAGTCATTATTTCTCTATGTTTAAGCGCACTCATTATGATCGGAAGCTTCCCTGAGTGGTTTGGGGGGATTCTCACAGCCATAAACTCTCAGCTGTCAGCAACACTGACCAATCCCCTTGTGCTTCTCGGACTCACTATCCCTGTCCAATTTTGGGCAGGGTGGGGATTTTATCAGGCTACGTGGTCGGGACTCAAAAACCGCGCAGCGAGCATGGATACGCTTATCGCCATCGGCACGAGCGCAGCGTTTGGGTATTCAGTATTAGGAATATTGGGGATATTGGAAAAATTTGGTATGGATGCCACCATGTATTTTGACACCGCGGCCGTCATCATAGCGCTCATCCTCCTCGGCCGGTATCTGGAAGCCAAAGCCAAAGCGCATACCAGTGACGCGATCAAAAAACTCCTGCATCTGCAGGCTAAAACGGCGAGAGTGATCCGCGATGGAAAAGAAATAGATATACCCATTGAAGAAGTCAAAACAGGTGATACGATACGCGTCCGGCCGGGAGAAAAAATCCCCGTGGACGGAAAAATTACCGACGGATCATCAAGCATCGATGAATCTATGGTGACCGGCGAATCTATGCCCATCGATAAAAAGGCAGGCGACCCCGTCATCGGCGCTACCATAAACAAGACCGGTACGTTTGTATTCCTCGCGACAAAAATAGGAAGCGACACGATGCTTGCCCAGATTGTCACCATGGTGGCGGCTGCTCAAAGTTCCCGTGCGCCTATCGCGCGACTTGCTGATGTCATCTCGTCCTATTTCGTGCCCATTGTCCTCATGCTTGCGACTGCCACGTTTGTCCTATGGTATGACTTCGGTACATTTTCCGCTGCTTTCACCAATATGATCGCGGTCCTGATCATCGCTTGTCCCTGTGCCTTGGGGCTCGCGACCCCCACGGCCATCATGGTCGGCACCGGACGGGGCGCTGAACGCGGAATTCTCATAAAAGACGCCCAGGTTCTCGAAATTGCGCATAAAACAAAAGTCGCAGTATTTGATAAAACCGGTACACTCACCCGCGGCGAACCCAAAGTAACGGATGCGGTGTTTGGGGGTACCACCAAAAATACCGAACAGATAAAAGCCGCTATTGCGGCTGTAGAGGCAAACTCTGAACATCCATTATCACGGGCGATCGTAAACTACTTAGGTAACCTACGTAACATACCGGTTAAAAACTTTGCTGCTATAGAGGGTTTTGGCTTGAGGGGAACAGTGAAGGATCTCCCCATCCTCATCGGAAACAAAAAACTCATGGAAAAAGAACGGGTAGCGAGCGTCGCGTTGTTGGAACAAAAAGCAGACCAATGGATGCATGAAGGAAAAACGCTGGCCTATGTGGCGGTAGATAAAAAAAATGTTGCACTTTTTGCCATCGCCGATACCATCAAGACGGAAGCCAAAGAAATGGTCACTGCACTCAAAAAAATGGGAGTTGCCGTATGGATGATCACCGGGGACAACATAGTGACCGCACGGGCTATCGCCAAACAAGCAGGAATTGACAACGTGCTGGCAGGCGTATTGCCGCAGGAAAAAGCGGAAAAGATAAAAGAATTAAAAAAATTCGAATCAGGAATTAGGAATCAGGAATTAGGAGATAAGAATTTCAACAATCATGATTCGAAATTCGAGATTCGAGATTCGCAACGACCGAAGGTTGTTGCTTTTGTGGGGGATGGGATAAACGACGCGCCTGCGCTTGCTGCCGCCGACGTCGGGATAGCGATGGGAACCGGCACGGATGTGGCAATAGAATCGGCAGGTATCACCTTGCTCAATAAAGATTTAAGGAGCGTCGAAACTGCTATAAACCTCTCCCGCGCTACCTTAGGTGTCATCAAACAAAATCTTTTTTGGGCATTTGGCTATAACGTCATCCTCATACCTGTCGCGATGGGCGCACTTTACCCCATCACAGGATGGCTCCTTAACCCTGCCTTGGCCGCATTTGCCATGGCCGCAAGCAGTATATCCGTCGTCGGTAATTCGTTGAGACTAAAGGGAATAAAAATATGACCAGGTAGTAGAATTTCGACACGCTTTTCACTGTACCCGTGTCGTTGTAAGACTCCTTGGTTACAGTAATACTTATTTATAAAAAAAGGACAACGAGGTTTCGAAAAGCGTAAAGGCAAAGGTCGAAATTTCACTACCTGGTATGACACCGCAGATCGTAGACGCT
>CAZLDC010000013.1:0-13709 GCA_964558385.1 uncultured Gammaproteobacteria bacterium | reverse complement strand
ACGCTGGATCCCGGCTCAAAGGCCGGGATGACAAACAGGAGAAAGGAGTCTCGCTATGAAAAGTGATACAAAAATCATTTTCGGAGCAATTGCAGCAAGCGTCGCCATCATCGCGGGAGCGGTGTTTCTCCTTGGTGCCGACAAGAGTCCTAAACGCGAATCCCTAGGATCTGCGTCTATGTCGATTGATAAACTCTTTGAGGATTTCGGTGACATGAAGGTCGATGAGGATAAAACTGCCGTATTCACGATCACCAATACCAGCGATTCTGTCTTACGGCTTTGGGGTGTATCAACTTCCTGTGATTGCACATTTGCAAGTGTGATAATCGGTGGTATAGCAAGTGGCGAATTTAATATGCCCGCCCACATGATCGCCAGCCTCAAAAATTGGATCGGGGAAGTTCCGGCCAAACAGACGGCAACACTTAAGGTCACCTATAAACCAAGTGTTATGCCGGTGACCGGCATCGTTACCCGACAAACCCGGTTCTCAACCAATGATCCAAAGAATGCGGAGGTCGAGGTGAGCGTGAAAGCGAACGTACTCTAATAATTTTCATTTTGTAATTTTTAATTTTCATTCAATTTGAAATGATTTAATTTTCAAACCTTGAACATTGCATCAATGAAAATTGATTGAAAACTGAAAATTGAAAATTCTTTCGTATGGATAGCACGGTACTACTACAAAGCATATCCTTAATCACGGCTTTCTTCGGTGGCATGGTGGCGCTTTTCGCCCCGTGCTGTATCACATACCTCCTGCCGAGCTATCTCGCAAATATTTTCCGCAGCCGCGAGAAAGTCGTCGGCATGACCATCATTTTTGGACTGGGAATTGCCACGATCCTTGTCCCGACCGCTTTAGGCATCCGTGCTATCGGAGCTATCTTCCAGCAATATCACACACAAACCTATATCATCGGTGGTGCATTTATGATCCTGCTGGGACTCATGGAGTTGACCGGACGGAAAATTACGATCCCCATGATTCACCTGACGATTGACCTGTCAAAGCGCCATGATCCGTGGAGCGTCTATCTCATGGGAGTATTCTCCGGCATCACATCGTCCTGCTGCACGCCGGTTTTGGCGGGAATACTCACCCTGAGCTTTCTCTCTCCAACATTTCTCTGGGCAGGGCTTGCCGGCATCGCCTATGTATTTGGGATGGTCGTGCCGCTCGTCGTCATGGCTTTGATCCTCGAAAAAATTAACTGGGCCAAGCTTCCGAAACTCAAAAACAAAACGATACAAGTCGCCAGAAAACATGTGCTGCTAACAGATGCGATAGCGGGCGTCATCTTTATCCTCGTTGGCGTAACCTTTACGCTCCTTGCCCTGACCGGTAACATAACCATGGGACAAATCCAGCCACTGGAACAGATGATGGGAGAGAATGTCGCGAACGTCGCCCGGACTCTTCGCGCCATTCCCGGAAGCGAAATTGGATTTGCGTTTTTTATAGTAATCCTTATCTGGTCGTTAATACAAAAGAGGAGGAACATATGAAATTCCGCAATAAAACATTCATGAAGATAGTAAAAAGAATTCCCATGAAACAAGCACTCACAGTCGGACTGTTGGCAAGCCTGATCATGATTGGTTTTGTAGTGGGAAAAGATGATTCGATTCTCAGCCAACTCGTTGCCAATCCATGGGAGTTATTTCAGGCGTCCGGAGAAACCGTGTCTGCCAAAGAACTAAAAAAATTATTGGAAAAAAAGAACTTCGCTTTCATCAACGTCCATACACCCTATGAAGGGGAAATAGAAAAAACCGACACGTTTATATCCTATGATCAGATGGTCGCCCAAAGCAGCAGCCTGCCGAAAGACAAGACAGCTCCAATCATACTGTACTGCAAAACGGGCCGGATGAGTGGTGAAGCAATCGTGACCATGCAAAAAATGGGTTACACCAATGTCCGTCACCTGACGGGCGGGATGGATGCGTGGACAAAAACAGGAGGAAAAGTCCTGGATCTTTCGCTCCTGGAGCAGGAAGTATTTCCGGAGTCGGGTATCACGCTTCCCGTCTCATGGGGAGACATCGGACCGAAACTCATCGCGCTCGGTGTCATCGACGAGACAAAATTCAGAAAAGCCGTCAAGCTCACCGCGGACCAGGAAGAAATTCTGACAAAAGGCACAGACCGAAAAATCAGCATTGACAGATCCAATGGTCAATTTGTCGTTGATATGCTCTGGGCACTGGGACTCGCGCAAAAAAGTGTCGTGTATGAAACAGGACCGATGGGAAAAGAATACAAAAAAGACGCCGGAAACTTTGCCTCAACAGGCGGATGGAGCCTCGCGCGCGGTGACGCAATGCAGTATCTCAGCCGATTCGATCTCATCGCGCTCACTCAGGAGCAACAACAAAGGGTTGGGGAAATCGCACAAAATGTCTACCGCCCGTGTTGCGGCAACTCGACATGGTTTCCGGATTGCAATCATGGCATGGCGGCCCTCGCTGCCATCGAGCTCATGGTCGCGGCTGAACTTGATGAAAAAGAAATCTACAGAAACCTCCTCGCGCTCAATACCTATTGGTTTAGCGATACATACGTGACGATCGCGACGCATTTTGCCAGGTCTGGAATCTCCTGGAACGATGTCGATGCAAAAATGATACTTGGAAAAGAATACTCGAGCGCCAAGGGGGCACAGGCTATCGCCAAAAAAGTGGGACCGCTCCCCTACAAACCACAGCAACAAGGGGGTGGATGCGGAGCCTAGTAATAAATCTACAAATAAACAAATCTACAAATATACAAATGAATAAAGGAAACAAACCTATTCTCTATGGAGCGCTCTCAAGCATAGGACTCCTTGGCCTCTATGCTTTCACCATGACACTTTTAAGTGGTTGGGGGGCGGCGGTTGAACAGTTTGTCACCCTCTGGTACCTCATGGTGCCGCTTGCCCTGGGGTTTGGTGTGCAAGTGGGACTATACACCAAGCTCAAAGCTTCCATGCAGAAACATTCCCGTAAAACGCTTGCCGTGGGCGGCACATCCGCCGGGGGGTCTATGCTCGCCTGCTGCGTCCACCACGCGACGGATTTCCTGCCGATTCTGGGACTCTCAGGAGTGAGTATCCTGCTCACCCAATTCCAAAAACCTATCCTCATCATCAGTCTCGGTATCAATATCGTAGGCATCTACGCTATGCTCAAGCATCTAAAAAAATATGTAACCATTTCAAATACCATGCTATGGCTCACCGGTATAGCCGCGTTTACCGTGCTTGCTTTGTGGGGAATTGCGGTGCAAAAAACGCCAATAGAAACATCCGAAAATACCTCCATACCATGGAAAACCAAAGAGCAAACCGGAGGAGAAGTGACTGTATCCGCCACGCCGATTACCCTGCGCTCAGGGTTTCCAGCATCCTTTGATATTGCTTTTGAAACGCACACGGTTGATTTGGATTTTGATGTAGAAACTATCGCGCGTTTAACCGATGAACTCGGCACGCGCTATGCGCCGCATTGGCAGGGATCAGGACCCGGAGGCCATCACAGAAAAGGAACGCTGGTGTTTACGCCGGACGTACCCAGGCAAACAGTGCTGACGCTTGAATTTGTCAATGTTGCCGGAGTAGCCAGCCGTATATTTCGCTGGGATATGAAAAAATCTACGGGAAATTAAGGGAAATAACGGGAATATAAAGGACGGGGAACCTATGATCAACAGAAAAAAATGGCTTTTACCAATGCTCTGCGCGCTTCCCTTCGTGGGAATCGCGCTCTGGTTTATTGCCGGAAAAAATATCGGAAATATCCTAACGTGGGGCCTCGTGCTGGCCTGCCCGCTCTCCCATATATTTTTAATGAATCATGGTAATAAAAAAGAAAAACATATACACTGAATTCAAGTGAATAAGTCCGCCTGACTTTTCTTCTCGCCTTACCCCGCCAACCGGCGGACGCGGCTCGTGGAGCGATTTCTTGGCGGACATTAGAAACAGTCATTACTCGTAAAACTCGTAAACTGTTTCTAATGAAGGGTGGTGATAATGATGAAACATGATCCGATGGTAACGGCAAATGCAACAGCAGTGACGGTCGCATTTATCGCAGTGGTATGCGCACTTAGTATCATTCTTGCGCCTGATCTTTCTATGGGAATCGCCCAATCATGGTTCCATGGAATAGATTTGAGCAAAGTACGCACGTCGGTGAGTCTCTCGATGGGCTCTCTTGTAACCGGATGGATAACGGCCGCGATTGGCGGTTGGATCGTAGGCTACGTGTTTGCCAGTGTCTACAATTGGTTTTTGCCGAAGAAAAAATAGTGACAATTCCGGAGGGCGTTATCCGACGGACATAGACCCGGTGCGAGCGGAGGATAGTTCTTTTTCAAGAGCGGCGATGGACGCTATGATAAGCTGTCGACCGTGGGACTTTAATAGCTTTCTCTTTTTGAGCGCTTCGACCTGAAGACTCGCGGTTTCCCGGGTAGTGCCAATCCAGGCAGCAATCTCCCGGTGGGTAGGAGTGAGATCCAACATTATCCCATCCGGAGAATGATGACCGAACCGTTGAGCATAATACAGAAGGAGAAGGATCGTCTTGGCGTATGCGGATTCAAGCACTAAGCTCTCAATGCGCGACCAGAGCCCACTGACCCCCGTCAGGAGCCGCTTGGTAAAATCATATAGGACCTGAGGGTAGTCACTGAAAAATTGCAGCACTTCTCCTTTGGGCGCCCGTCTCACGGAAACCGCAGACGCAGCTTCAAAAAAGTATCGATTGGGCGCATCACTGATGACCCATGTCATGGGAAAAAACGCACCGGTCCGGTACACTTGCAGCATAAGCATCTCGCCGGATCCGTTTATGATATATTGACGGACAACACCCTTTTCGATGTAATACACACCGTTCGGGGAATCTTCTGCGCGGAGAATTAATTCACCTTTTTTATAAATAAGCGGGGTAAAGTGAGAAAAAAATTCCTGTGTTTTTTGCAAAGTATTTATCATACATTTGAAATGTAATTTCAAATACTCGTCAAGTGTACACCGTACGACTTTTATAGTCTGTATTCTATCTCACATATTTTTTCTTGCAATACGATATCATACATACATGAAAAACCGGTTGCTATTCATGCTGTCGCTGATCGGCATAACGATAGCCATCTATGTACTGCAAAGTTTTCTGCGGGATGCGCCAATCGTTTGTCTCAACAGCGGTTGTGAGACAGTCCGGAAAAGTCCGTATAGTTTTCTCTTCGGAATCCCGGTTCCGGGATATGGACTGGCCGGCTATACCATCATCGCAATACTTGCATTTCTGCGGACGCTTTCTCCTAAACACCATAAACGACTCTTGCCATGGATTATCGGTATTGCCTCAGGTGGAGTCGCCTTTGTCGCGTGGTTTACCTACATGGAGGTATTTGTCATCAAAGGTGTATGTACCTGGTGCGCGGTTTCAGCCGTCAACATGGTAGTGCTCGCGAGCGTTGCATGGAGTGAATATCGCACACAAAGACAAAGCTAAGCTTTTTAAAGATCAAAGCTTAGCTTTGAATACTATGAAATTGACCGGAGAGTCAAAAATACTGTTGGGAATACTCGTTGCAACCGTGGCAATCATCGGCAGCGCTGTTTTTTTCTATAATAAACCTACTCCCCCACCCAAACCTATCGCGCGGGACGCGCTCGTCACATCGGACGCAAACCGCATTGGTAATGCATCAGCCTCTGCGTATCTCGTAGAATTTTCTGATTTCCAATGTCCTGCATGCCGTGCATTTGCGCCCGTTGTAGAAACACTGGCCACATCCTACGGCGACCGATTATTGATCGTGTATCGTCACTATCCCCTCTCCCAGCATGCCTTTGCCAAACCCGCGGCGATGGCCGCCGAAGCAGCCGGTGAGCAAGGGAAGTTCTGGGAAATGGCGACTCTGCTTTTTGCCAACCAGGACCGGTTGTCCACCGCTCCATGGGGAGCGCTTGCCGATGATCTGAAGCTTGATCGGACGAAATTTGATGCTGCAATGAATTCTGATGCTCTGAAGGCAAAAATCGACCGTGATGAGACGACGGCAATCGGATTGAATCTATCAGGGACCCCCTCCTTTTTCCTAAACGGAGTAAAGCTCACCGTCACAAATCCAATCGAATTAAAAAAGACTGTTGAAGAAGCGATAATTAATCAGTAACCCGCCTACGCTTACTTTGTGCCTTTTGGGTACTATTCGTACACGGCACAAAGAGCGCGTGACTCGCCTCGCTGAAGCTATGGCGAAGCGGGTCGGCGGGTTTAAGAAACGCTAAGCCTCATAGATTCGGCAAGCGTTTCTAAAATATGTTTGATCTTACCGGAAAAATTGCCCTCGTCACGGGGGCAAGCAGTGGAATCGGACGGGCATCTGCCATAGCCCTCGCCAAACAAGGTGCCGTGGTTACCGTCGCCGCGCGGCGCTCGGTTAAACTGACCGAACTCGCCCGGGAAATCACCCAGATGGGACGGGAATCATGTCCGGTCGTCATGGATGTAACGAAGAGTGAAACCATAACTGCTGCGGTCAATAAAACCATTGAGATGTATGGCAGAATCGATATTTTAGTCAATAACGCCGGTGTTGCTGAATTTTCCCCGTTTTTGGATATGACGGAAGAACAATGGGATAAAACGATCGATACAAACCTGAAAGGATACTTTCGTGTGGCTCAAGCCGTAGCCCGCGAAATGGCCAAACACAAGTGGGGACGGATTATAAACATCGCATCCATTGCCAGCGGTGGTGTGGGAGTCGGATTTCCTTCCGTCACGCATTACTGTGCGAGTAAAGGCGGTGTCGTTGCGATGACGGAGGCAATGGCCATCGAGCTTGCGCCCATGGGTATCCTCGTCAATTGCATCGGACCCGGAGTCATAGAAACGGAAATGACAGAAGATATACTCAAAGACCCAAAACAAGCTGAAGTCATGCTAGCCCGGGCTCCCCTCAAACGCGCCGGAAAGCCGGAGGAGGTAGCTTCGGCGGTCGTCTATTTTGCCTCCGATGAATCCAGTTACACCACCGGATCAATCCTCTACGTCGACGGCGGGTGGCTGGCAAACTAAAGGTACGGGAAGTACAGAAAGTACGGGAGGTACGGGAAGCAATAGAAATCATAGATTGTTTGACAGATTACATTATTTTCCGATAGCATAGACATCATGCTTCTCGTTCTTTTTTCCTTCCTGGGCGGTGTCGTCACCATTCTCTCCCCATGTATCCTGCCGATACTACCGGTTGTACTGTCTGGCTCCGTCGCCGGAGGGAAACAGCGCCCATGGGGCATCATCACCGGGTTTATCGCAAGCTTTACGTTTTTTACGCTCTTCCTTTCGGCGATCGTGAAAGCGACCAATATATCCGCTGACGTACTGCGAAGCATATCAATCATCATCATCGCGGGGTTTGGGGTAAGCCTGCTCGTGCCGACGCTACAGGCCATGATGGAACAAATTCTTTCCCGATTAACACAAATACTAGATTCCCGCTTTCCTGCCCGCAATGCTTCCAGCATAGCTGATGCAGGCAGGCGCGGGAATGATAATGTTTCTATCCGCTCTGATTTTACCGCAGGACTTCTTGTCGGTTTGAGCTTAGGATTACTGTGGACTCCCTGCGTCGGGCCGATCCTCGCTTCCATCATTACGCTCGCTGCCACAAGCCGTATCACTACCGAAACGATCCTCATTACACTCGCTTACGCAATCGGCACGTCTCTCCCGCTTCTCGTCATAACCTACGGCGGGCGAAGTATCCTCACAAATAATCCATGGCTTCTCGTCAACACTGGCCGTATACAAAAAGGATTTGGCATCCTCATGATTCTCACGGCATTGGCTATCTTTTTCCAAGCAGACCGTACGTTCCAGGCATATATTCTGAGCCGCTTTCCCCACTATGGCACGGGGCTGACAAAAATCGAGGATACTCCTGCTGTACAAAACGCACTGCAACAATTACAAAAACCGTCTCAAAGAAAGGAGTCGTCTATGCTGGATACTATGGTTGATTCTGATCTAGGAAATGCACCCGAACTCATACAGGGTGGCAAGTGGTTTAACCTACTATCTGAAAGCAAACCGTTGAGTATAAAAGGTCTTCGAGGACAAGTGGTACTCATAGATTTTTGGACCTATACGTGTATCAATTGTATTCGAACACTTCCCTACCTCAAAACATGGCACGGGAAGTATAGCGACAAGGGACTCACGATCATCGGTGTCCATACGCCGGAATTTGAGTTTGAAAAAAATCCGGACAATGTCGCGCGGGCGATAGCCGACTTTGGCATCACGTATCCGGTCATGCAGGATAATGCGTTTGCTACCTGGAATGCATATGCCAACCGATACTGGCCTGCGAAATACCTGATCGATAAAAACGGAAAAATCCGGTATACGCATTTTGGAGAGGGTGACTATGATGAGACGGAAACCAAAATTCAGGAACTTCTGAAAGAATCAGGAGGACTGAGCGGCGAATTGCCGGTGAATAATCCATCGTATCAAACCTATGGCCGTACACCGGAGACGTACCTAGGGAATTGGCGCATTGCCAATTTTGCATCACCGGAGGCTATCCGTCAGGACGCTGAGACAAACTATACGACACCCGTAAATCTTGCGCGCAATACCTTTGCGATCGCAGGTCCATGGACGATCGGGCATGAATTCGCACGTCCAACGAAAGGTGCTTCATTGACGTTCCGCTTTGAAGCCAAAGATGTATTTCTCGTCATGCGGCCGGGCAATCAGGGATCCAAAGGAGTCTTACGGGTGTATCTGGACGGAAAACCGATCACGGGAGACACCGCGGGAGGAGATGCAAAAGAAGGAATGGTTACCGTTGATACCGACCGGCTCTATACGCTCATCAAGCTTCCATCTGCCGGTGGGCATACGCTGAAGCTAGAGTTTCTCGACGGTAATCTAGAACTTTATGCATTTACGTTCGGATAAAAAACCGGCTCTCCTTGATTTGTGACCTATCTAACGTTTATCATAAAGCTATGAATATACTTCTTGTCTACGCTACTAATTCCGGAAGCACGGCCTCGGCGGCCCAGATCATCGCCGATACCCTGACCGGTCTCGGTCATACGGTTTCCACAAAAGAAGCGAGAGACACATCCCCTGAAGCTGTCGTCGAGGCCCCCTTTTTCCTCCTCGGATCGCCGAGTTGGGACCAAAACGGTATGGAGGGCCAGCCTCTGCCGGAAATGGAAGAGTTTATCGCCCGGTGTAAAGATATAACCATAAGTGGTAAATCATGCGCGGTATTTGGTCTGGGAGACAGTTCCTATACCTATTTTTGCGGGGCAGTGACGTATCTGGAGGCATTCATCAAACGGACCGGTGGCAACCTCGTAGTACCATCACTCAAGATTGACGGATTTTATATGAAACCGGATGCGGGAGAGATAATCAAGAAGTGGGCAAATGCATTGGCGGAAAAACTTGCCCAGATTATTTGAGTTCCAAACTTTTCCAGAGGATTCTCGCGGCCCAAGTGCGGTAGGGCTTCCACTTGTTCACAATCTTCTCCATTTGTTTGACCGTCGGATCCTTTTTAAATCCGTAGTGTTTTTTCATCGCGTTTTTGAGTCCTAAATCTCCGTAGGAAAATACGTCTTCACGCCCCAAAGTAAACATGAGGAACATTTCCGCCGTCCACGGACCGATGCCTTTGACTTTTGTTAACTCCTTAATAACTTCTTCATCGGGTAGCGTAGAGAGATGATCTAAGCGGACAGATTTATCGAGTACTTTTTGTGCAAGATCCCGGATAAAGCGGGCTTTGGACCAGCTCATGCCGATCCCACGAAGTTCTGCTTCCGTCTTCTTGAGCACTGTCCGGGGAGTGACGTTCTTTTTGGAAAAAAGCTTATAAAATCTCTCAATCAACACATCCGCAACTTTTCCCGACAACTGCTGTCCAATGATGTCTTCACAAAGGTGAGAAAAATAATCAGCTGATGAATGTGTAGGTCGATCTTCAATCGTAACTTTTTGTGCAAACGAAAAAAGGGTGGGGTCAATGGATTTGAAATATTTTACTACTACCTCATTCATGATTATTGGATATTTTGAATATAGATCGTTATTCCACAATTTGGACATTCGACAGATAATCCATTGCTTCTTGGAGTTTCTTCGGCAAGCCTTATTTGTTGAAGTGAATAACCAGTGATTATAGTAGCCTGACAATTAGAACATGTAATACATTGCTCTTCACCATCTGAATCAGGAAATACTTCGTAGAAAGATACCGTCTTTGTATCCACGTTGCCCATAATGGCAAAATAATCTAGTCCTTACCACTTAAAATGCGCGAAGGCGCGGTTGGCCTCTGCTGCGCGGTGGATCGTATCGCGTTTTTTGATAGCTTCCCCTACTCCCTGAGCTGCTTCTGATATCTCAACGGCGAGCTTTTGGGCAAATGTATGATACTCCCGGTTTGACCTCTTTTTGGCAAACATCACGAGCCACCGCAGTGCAAGGGATACTCTCCGGTCACCCCGCACCTCCATGGGAACCTGGTACGACGCTCCCCCGACTCTGCGGGGGCGGACCTCCATCTTGGGGCCAATGGTATTGACCGCTGTTTCAAATACCTTGATGGGATCTTCGCCTTTCTCTTTGATGATATCCAGAGCTCCGTAGACAAGTGCTTCTGCGGTACGCTTTTTGCCACGCTCCATTACACGGTTGATAAGCCGTGTGAGAAGTCTGTTCCCGTAGACGGGATCAGCAGCTGGTAATGTTCTGGTAACACGTTTTCCTCGCATATTAATTCGCTTTGGCAGCAGCGGGGCCGGCTACACCTGCTTTTGCTCCGTACCGGCTGCGGCCCTGTTTCCTGCCCACGACTCCCGTCATATCAAATTTTCCCCGGACAATATGATATTTGACACCGGGCAAATCCGGCACTCTTCCTCCGCGGATAAGCACAATCGCGTGCTCGGTAAGTTCGTGTCCGATGCCGCCGATATACGCCGTCACTTCCTGCTTGTTGGATAGCCTGACCCGGGCGACTTTGCGCAGTGCGCTGTTGGGCTTTTTGGGCGTCATCGTTTTGACCAGCGTGACCACACCGCGTTTAAACGGCGCGGAAATCTGACTCGTGACACGGTCTTTGGCATTAAAAAACTTCCGCAGAGCGGTGGCTTTGACTTTCTTGGACTTTCGTTTGCGTCCATATTTGATGAGTTGGTTAATCGTAGGCATATTAGACGATCTGAGCACGCTGTGCATCTACCGGTATGAGTCTGCCGATAATAACATTTTCTTTGAGTCCTAACAATTTATCTTCTTTTCCGGCGAGAGCGGCATCGGTAAGCACGTTCGTTGTTTCCTGAAATGATGCCGCAGAGAGCCACGACTCAGTAAACAGCGACGCACGCGTAATACCCAAAATAACCACCTGGGCCGTCGCCGGTTCGCCGCCTTCGGCAAGAACCCGCGCGTTTTCATCCTGGAAGCGGGTGCGATCTACAAGCTCGCCAGGCAAAAGCGTCGTATCTCCGGCGCTATCAACCCGTACTTTATCGCTGACTTTCCGGACAATGACTTCAAAGTGTTTGTCTGCTATCCCGATGCCCTGGGATTCATACACGCGCTGGATCTCCATGATGAGATACTTTTGCGCTCCCCGCAGACCGCGAACCTGCAGTACTTCTTTGACATCCAAACTACCCATCGAAAGCTGGTCGCCGGCAGCGACCAAATCGCCCTCTTTCACTTTCAATTCGCTTGTAAGAGGAATGAGATACTCCCGCTCTTCAGGAGGCTTCATCGCTCCGTTGCGTACCCGCACTTTGTAACCGGATTCCGTCTCTACCACTTCAACTTTTCCGGCAATCTCCGTAATGGGAGCAAGCGCCCGGGGAGTGCGAATTTCAAATAATTCCTCGACTCTGGGAAGTCCCTGCGTGACGTCCAGCCCCACGATACCACCTGCGTGACGGACCCGCATCGTGAGCTGCGTACCGGGCTCTCCGATAGACTGGGCTGCGATCACTCCGACCGGAGTACCGAGCTCTACGAGCGCATTGGTCGCATAATCTTTTCCGTAACAGGTCTGACAGAGTCCCACCTGGGCCTGACAGGAGATGGGAGACCGGACAACTACCGACTGCACGTCATGCTCGTCGAGCAGCTTCACGTGTGCCTCGACAATCTCTTCGCCACGCCCAACTAACACCTTTTTGCCACCCGGCACAAGGACATCGACCGCGGGAATCCGGCCCAACAGTCGGGCACCAAAGCTCGCCTGACGGTCTTCGTGACGGGTAATTTCCCATCCTTCCTGCGTCCCACAGTCTACGACTCGGATGATCGCGTCATGAGACACGTCCACGAGCCGGCGCGTCAGATATCCGGCGTCTGCGGTCTTGAGCGCTGAATCGGTAAGTCCTTTGCGCGATCCGCGCGTAGACGTGACGTATTCAAAGATCGAAAGCCCCTGCCGATAATTGCTTTTTGTCGGCAGTTCAACGATTTTACCCAAAGGATCAACGACCAATCCTTTGATGGCAGAGAGCTGCTTGAGGTAATCTTTCGATGCCCGGGCGCTTCCGGATTCGATGATCATCTTCATCGGATTGTCCACTGGAAGCGCGTTCCAGGTCAGGTCCGCGAGCCGCTCAGTCACTTCGATCCAAATTTCATTTCCTAATCGTTTCTTTTCCTCAAGCGTGATGAGGCCCTGTTGATAGTTGGTGTCTATCTCGGCGACTTTCACTTCGGCTTCTTTGACGAGTTTGTCCTTTTCCGGTACGACGACTCCGTCAAATACGGATACGGATAGCCCGCCACACAACGTCGCTCCCCAAAATCCGATATTTTTTATCGCATCAATGATGCCGACGACTTCTTCTTTAGAATAATGAACAAGCGCCTGCGTGATAAGCTTTTTGATGGTTGCAGCTTTTATCGGCGTATTGATAAAGCGAAGCTCTTTCGGCAGCACTTCGTTAAAGAGTATTTTGCCGACCGTCGTGACCATCGCGGTCCCGTCTATCATCACGCGAATCGGCACCCGGATCCCGAGTGCTCCGGTCTGATAGGCATATATCGCATCACCGGCGTCGGAATATTGGACAAAATCCTCATCTTTTTTACCGTCAAAATCACTATCGACCGTCGTGATATAGAAACATCCCAACACCATTTCTTTATTCGGCACAGTGATCGGCGATCCGTCAGCGGGCTTGAGGAGATTGTGCGTCGGAAGCATGAGATGAATCGCCTCATCCTGGCTTTGCTTGGAAAGCGGGATGTGAACTGCCATCTGGTCACCGTCAAAATCCGCATTGTATCCGGCGCATACACACGGATGCACGCGGATCGCGGACCCTTCGATAAGGATGGGATAAAATGCCTGGATGCCTAATTTATGAAGCGTCGGCGCGCGGTTGAGTAGTACCGGATGATTCTTGGTAATTTCTTCCAAAATATCAAACACTTCCGGCGTGCGGCGCTCGAGGACCGTCTTGGCGTTTTTGACATTGGGCGCGATACCCCGGACTATAAGCTCGCGAAGCACAAAGGGCTTGAACATTTCGAGGGCCATTTCTTTCGGGATTCCGCACTGGGTGAGATTGAGCTCCGGCCCGACGACGATGACGGAGCGACCTGAATAATCGACGCGTTTGCCGAGAAGATTTTGACGGAACCGGCCC
>CAZLDC010000012.1:0-16062 GCA_964558385.1 uncultured Gammaproteobacteria bacterium | reverse complement strand
TGGGCGCGGGTCGCGTCAATGAGTTGTTTGGGGGTGGAGATGATGATGGGCGTCAATGGGGTCAGTGGGTCAATGTGGTCAGTGGCAAGCGAAAGAACAATGTCGTTTTCTTTCAGACCGACTTCGTTTGCAGGGCTACCGGGCTGGACTTTTTCGATCTTTACACGGCCGCTTGGCTCGAGGACACCTTGGGTAAGTAAAAATCCGGTAATGCCGATAGCAAGCAGCAGGTTCATCGTCACTCCTGCGACCAGGATAGCCGTCCGCTCCTTCTTCGTGCGTGCCCAAAAATACTTGCGATACATTAAACTTGAAACTTTAAACTTTAAACTTTCATTTTCATCTTCTCCGGCGAGCTTGACAAATCCCCCTATAGGGAGCCAGTTGAGGGAATAGAGTGTCTTGCCAATCATTTTGCCAAAAACTCTTGGGGGTAGCCCTAATCCAAATTCCTCTACGTGGACACCTATGATACGCGCAACTGCATAGTGACCAAACTCATGGATGAGAACGAGGATGCTTAAAATGAGAAAGAAGATAAGAGCTGTGAGTACCATAAATCTACAAATCTACAAATGACAAATCTACAAATGCATTGCAAAAGTATTAAATGATTGAATCATTCATTTGCAAATTTGTAGATTTGACTATTTGTAGATTTACACTTGTAACAACTCCGCTTCCTTGCGCTCCAGGAGGCCATCCAAATCCGCGATCATTTCATCGGTGAGTTCCTGAATCTGTTTTTCGCCGTGGGACTGTTCGTCCTCGCCGATCTGATTATCTGCTTTTAGTTTTTTGATGTCTTTCATGGCATCTTGGCGGATTTGGCGGATCATGATGCGGCCACCTTCGACTTTGGCTCTCGCAAGCTTGATATATTCCTCTCTTCTCTCCTGTGAGAGTGGCGGAATACTGATCCGGATGATGTCTCCATCGATGACCGGCGTGAGGCCGGCGTTGGCTTCATGAATGCCTTTTTCTATCTCACCGATGATGGAGGGATCAAACGGTGCGAGGACGAGCGTTTTGGCGTCCATGGTCGTGATGGTCGCAAGTTCCGTGACTTTTAGCCGTTGGGTGCCTCCGTATGCGGCAATCACGATGTGCTCGACGAGCGCCGGAGTGGCACGGCCGGAGCGGACGGAAGAGAGATCATTGCCCGTGATCTCGATGGCTTTTTTCATCCGGTCACGGGTGGTGTGCAGAAGTGTGTCAATCATTGAGAATAAGTATCAAGTGTCATGCGTCATGTGTCAAGCAGGAGAGATTGCCTGCTCTATTGTTCCCATGGCATCAGAAAGAGCTGCTTGAGTTTTTGTTATCTCCTGTCTTAGATCATTTAAAGATGGCGGATGTTTAATATCGAACCCTTCATTTTGTAACGCCTCAGCTGCTCTTTCAGTGGCGCCTTTTGGTGTGTGAGTACGAGATAGTAACCTCTTTGCTGGTACACCGTGCTGAGGACAAACCATCACATCTCTTTGTTCAATTGAAGAAAAGGCCTCAAAGAGAGTCTCGTCAACAACACATTTGTATTCGTAAAGCGGCATATTTCCCTATTCACCTAACGCCATTCTGGTTAATTTGGAAACTGTAATGTTTTCTCCGACTTTCGCGATGCTTTGCTTTATGAGAGCTTCCATCGTAAGTTGAGGGTCGCGGATATAGGGTCCTTTGAGAAGCTCTACAACATTTTTAGGATTCATCGCTGCAACTTGGAGCGCGACTTCGTGGGCGAGATGTTTAAACTCATCCGTACGGGCAACAAAGTCCGTCTCGCATCGAAGCTCGACGAGGACACCGACTTTACCCTGGTGTACGTACGCCTCGACGACACCCTGGGATGTCTCTTTCCCTTCTTTTTTCGCGGCTTTCTCGAGTCCCCGCTCGAGGAGTAATTTTTTCGCTTTGTCAAAATTCCCTTCAGCGTCTTCAAGCGCCTGGCGGCAATCAGATACACCGGCTTGGGTGTCCTCTCGGAGTTTTTTGAGAGTATCAAGAGAGATGTTCATATCGCGATACTAATCTGCGAGAGCATGCGAATACAACGAATGAAAATATTATTTCTTTGCAGGACGACCTCTTTTTTTCTTCACTTCTTCTGTTGGTTTTTCGACGGGTTTCTCTTTAGACGGTGGCTGGGCAACGACGGGCTTGGTCGGTTCGACGGGAGGAACATAGGGCGCTATGACGGGAGGAGTTTCTACGGGTTTAGGCGCTGCAGCAGGAGTTTCCTTGGCGCGGGCTTCCTTACCCTCGATATACGCGGCTGCGATCGTGTCCGTGATGAGTTTGACGGATCCGACTGCATCATCATTGGCCGGAATCACGTAGTCGATGCCGGCGGGATCGGAATTGGTGTCGACAATCGCGACCACCGGAATGCCGACACGGATCGCCTCCCGTACCGCAGCGTGTTCGCGCTTCACATCGACGACAAAAAGCGCATGGGGTTTTTCTTTGAGGAGGAGCACGCCGCCGTAGAAGACTTTCAGGCGCTCAATGTACCGGAGGAGCTTGCCCTGCTCATGCTTGGGCATTTTCTTCCATTTGCCGGTTGCGTGGTCATTCTCGAGGTTGATAATTTTATCGATATTTTTTTTAACTTCTTCCCAGTTGGTGAGAAATCCGCCGATCCACCGCTCCACGAGATAGGGTGCGCCTGTTTTTTCTACGGCTTCCTTCACGACTCCCATGGCCTGGCGTTTCGTCGCGACAAACAGGAGTTCTCCGCCGCCCCGTACGAGCTCTTTAACAAATATGACAGCGGAATCTAGTCCGGCCTTGGTTTTGGCAAGATCAATGATGTGGATGCCGTCTTTGGCGGTGTAAATGAATGCCCCGGCTTTCGGGTGCCAGCGCTCGGACTTATGGCCAAAATGGCATCCGGCTTCGAGGAGTTGTTGTAATGTAATATCTTGCATAATTATTCTGTCACCAAAGCCTGTGGTGCCATAGGCTCTGCGACATCACATTGTTCAATGATTCCATCAACGATACAGACCCGTGCGCTTGTATCGGAACTATTCGGTTGGCCATTAGAATCTTCCCTGCGGGATCCTGATGGAGTCATAGGAGTCGGATGCCAGCACATGGGATGTATTTTGCCATCAGCCGTTGGAACTCCTAGATATCTGCATCGTTTATCAATCATAAATTAAAAATATCCACAGCAATTTACTTTTCGCCTTATCTACTATTCGTAGAGCGGCTCAAAGAGCGTTTGCTGGCGGATTGATCAGTTCTAAGCTCTCCGCTAAGAAGCAGATCGCAAAGATCTGAATCAAAAAAAACACCGGATACGCCGGTGTACAAGCGTATCTTCTTGACCTTCCACTCAACTGTCCTGTACCGTCTGGTACGGGAAGAAGATACCGTTAAGTGTGTGAATTTGTCCCTTACGGGACAGGAAACTTCTTGGTTAAGATTGTAACAGAGTGACGAATAGATTGCAATTGCTTATTTGCTTGAAGTTCAGCGCGGACTTTTTTGAGAAATGCACTTCTCTCATCTTTGGACTCGGGAAGGCGGTAGTGGGAGACATCACGGATGACTTGGACAATCCACTCCCCTATCTGCTTCATTTCTTTTTCCTTCATACCCCGTGTCGTGATAGCCGGGGTCCCCAGCCGGATGCCGGAGGGGTACATGGAAGAACCGGTATCAAACGGAACAGTATTACGGTTCACTACAATGCCGGCGTATTCCAAAGCCCATGCGACTACCCATGCCGATGCGTTGATACTGCGCAGATCAATAAGGATCAAGTGTTTATCCGTACCTCCGCTTACGACATCCAAGCCCTCTTTGATGAACATGTCAGCGAGGAATTGTGCATTTTTGACGACTTGTTTGGCGTATGTTTTAAATTCTGGCGTCATGGCCTCATGGAGCGCAACTGCAATGCCCGCGATGGTATGCTCATGCGGCCCTCCCTGGATACTGGGGAAAACGGATTGGTCCACAAGTGCCGCAGCCTCAAGTCCCTTGGTAAATATCATGGCGCCCCTGGGGCCGCGAAGTGTTTTATGCGTGGTCATGGTGACGATGTCTGCGTGCGGGAAGGGTGAGAGATTGGATCCACCCGCAATTAAGCCCGCTTCGTGGGCGACGTCTGCCATGTATAGCGCACCTACGCTGTGGGCAATTTTACCCATTCTTTTATGGTCAATCTCACTTGGGTATGCCGTCCCGCCGGCGATGAGCAGTCTGGGGCGGACCCGCTGGGCCTGTTTTTCAATCGCATCGTAATCAAAGACCCGCGTTTTTTTGTCCACGTTATAGAATGAAATGTCCCAGATCTTGGAAACAATGGTCACTTTTTTATCGGGCAGTTGCCAGCCGTGCGAAAGGTGGCCGCCGTCGGGCAAGTACATGGCCATGATGCGGTCACCGGGCATTAGGAGCGCGTTATATACTGCAAGATTTGCAGGGCTTCCCGAGAGCGCCTGGACATTGACTCCCCACTCTTTATCGTTCAGTCCAAATGCTTTAAGCGCACGAGCTTTACATAGGGCTTCAATCTCATCGATGACCCAATTACCCTGGTAATAGCGTTTGCCCACCTGCCCCTCTGCGTATTTGTTCATGAGGACTGATCCTACCGCTTCCCGAACTGCCCGCGAGGCGTAGTTTTCGCTCGGAATCATCTCAAGGACATCACGCTGGCGCCGGGATTCGAGGGAGATGAGACGTGAAATTTGTGAATCAACAACCATATTTGATGTAGTTAATAATAACGTATCCGTTGAAGATTACAAAATTGGAGATTTATTATTAATAGCCCGAATGCGAAGTTGAAGTTTGTTTGGTTGAATAATGCAAAAATTCAGAAAGAGGTGTTCTGTTAATAAAATCCTCTTGATGTAACCAGGGTTCAGTTTTGTTTATTGTATCCGCAAGTCGCAACGCTGCATCGAGTTGAGCTTCAGGAGATAATGCTCGGATTGCGTCAGCGCTACTTTCGTCTATCGAGGACAGAAAATTTTCTAACGCGATCGACTGGTTTTGTTGTTGCGCTTCTGTCAATTCCAAAAGTGTCATGATCAAACCTTATCCGATGTTCGACTATTTGTCAATCCCCGTTTAGCGTGTTAGAATCGGTCGAGCTTATGGGACACGCCGAAGAACACGCAGTACCCGACGTCGATATCCAACTTCCGGCTATCCGGCAGGAGACATGGAATCGATTCAGAGACAGTGCTTTGCCAATGATTCCGGAACATCTGAAAGAATATTTTCCGGGCTATGGAAATTTTCAGCCCATTCTTCCCGAAGTTCTTCAGTACAACGGACTTCCACTCGTATGGGGCCGGCGGGATATCGCTCCCATGTATACTGAGAAACGATTAGTTGCACTTTTGGCAACGACCGGCGTAGGTAAGGACGCGGTTGTGACATGGATGATGGAGCATTCACCGGGACTTCTCCAGCAGATCATCACGCATACGTCGCGGACTCCGCGGGGGGGTGCGGAGATGTACGAGCTTGTATCCCGTGCTGTATTTGAAGAGCTTTTGAAGGAAGAAATCCTCGAACACGTACGGATGGGCAAGGAGCCGGATATCGCCTATTACGGTACTACGAAAGCATCTCTCGCAAAGAATTTTTCCAACAACGCCCTTTTTGCTCTGTGGCGGGGAGAGGTATATGGATGGATCAACGGTATTAAGAAGAAATTACCAGCAGCGTTTCCAGAGAAAAGTATCGGAATGGTTGCTATCGCGATGCTGCCAACGATGAATTTTGCTGAGTATGAAACGTATGTTGAAATGCTTCGCGGAAAAGACGGTGCTTCTTGGCGAATACCCAGAGCGATGCAGGAGATGCAGGCGTTTGCCGATCCGGCATTTGATGTATCATTTATCGTTCTTAATCCGCGGACAGAGTCAGGTCCAAGACCCGCCGGAGAAGCACTAACCGTGCTGCTTCGATCCATCGCAGGAGAGTCCCGTCAGAATCAGTAATCCTTATTGGGTGGGGGCAATCGGCTCGACAAGCGTGCGTGGCGTGCCGCCGAGAGAGTCATAGGTCGTGTAGGGCGTGATACCCGGATACTCCCCACGGGTGAGTTTGCTCCGATAGCGGTTGAGGCGTTTGGGATTGACCGCGTATTTTTTCATGAGTTGGTCGATGACCATATCGCAGAGCTGTTGAAATTGCCGGATCTCTTCCTGTGAATAGATCTTTATCCCCTCTCCGTCCGGTTTATCGGTAAGACACGCGATGATGTCTCTGGCTTCCTGATCCAAATGCATACATTTCTGTTCGAGTAGGGCGGCCTGAGCTTTTTGGCCGAGAGCATGGAGCTCTGTCGTCACCCGGGAGAGATCCCTCGCTTTCCTATACTCCCGCGTCATGAGCCATGTTTTGACAAAGGGGACATTCGCTTTATTGAGCGCTTTCTGGACGAGGGATTGTTTCCGTTTCATATAAATAGTGGATATATCGGAAATGTCTCCCTGCATGAGGCGGCTGCCGATGTCCCGGAATGCGAGGGTTCCCATGATGGCGCTGTCGCGGTTGACGCCGCGCACGAGCTTGCTATCGGTAACGACACTGTCCTGTAAATGTTCAAGATGCATGAGTTCCCAAAGAACCCTTCTCGTGTCACTGTCCACGTCCATGGGTACGTTGCCTGCTTCTTCCGTGATATATCGGAGCATATCCTGTGGAGAGTTCATCTGGAAAAATGCGCGTTGCCGGGCGTATTGGGTATTCAATTTGCGCATCAGTGATTCCAAGGGAGGGGTCACCATGTCAAAGACGTCTGCCATGACGGATGCCGTTGCCGCGAGACGGAACAACCGTTTTTCCTCATGCGTGATAGACTCGACAATCGGTCGCATGTTGCCTTCCAGTTCTGCAAGCTCCTGTGCATATTCTTTTTCAAACGCAGGAAGCAGTCCGTAGGTACTTCCGTTCTTGCCATCTATGAACCCGTGTTTCTTTTTTATGCTCCGGAGAAGATCAACGAGTTGCCCTGGAGTGAGCGTAAAAATATCCAGATCATTCCGATCAAATGCCGATTCCAACGCTTCGCCGCGCAAATACTGCCGGGACCCATTAGTGATCGTGTATGCCGGTTTAGTGCCGGAGAGAGCCTGCATGAACCGCTCCGGCTCATCATGTTTGAGGGACATGAGAGCAGCGCCGGCGCAGATTTCCCATGCGTCATGAACAGATACCTTCCGCTCGATGGCATAGCGCCGGTGGAGCGCTAGGAGCATGACAGCACCAGCCAGCGCATGGCCTTTTTTGACGGATAAATCAGATCGTTCTTCAATATTGCGCTGCATGGTCAGCAGTTGGTCCGCGTCGTGCCAGTAGCTAAACAAAATCGTTGAGTCGATCCAATGGAAGACGGAGTGGGAATGACGAAGCTGCCCAATATTGAGCATCATGGTTTCGATCCAGCGCTCCAGGCGGCGGCTGTGTTCATGATTGTGATCGGAAAGCATGGGATTGTCGAACGCGCGTTTGAGCATGGAGCCGAATGCACTTTCCTGTGATGTGTTTCTTTTATCGCGGGTGACGGCGAGCCGCAGTCCGTTGGACGCCCGGTCGGCGATATCCATGCGTCCGACGAATTCTATCCCCTCCAGGACATGCTCCAGCCAGGATTCGTCACGTTTGGAAAATGCCTCGTAGATACCGGTGAGGGACCGTTTACGGTCGAACGTTTCTTTGATCCAGGCGTTGAGCGCTATGGGACCGGCAACCGTCCAGCGGGACAGATCCGTATCATGTTCCGTATCCAAGACACGGGGAAAATAATACTGTTTCGGACCGAACCCCAGTTGTTCCGAGAGTTTCATGGGTGTAAGTGTATCTATTTAAGTCCTATAGTAAACCCAGCCTCAGTTGACATAAACTGGGGCTGGGTAAACCCATCCCTCATGCTGATTGGGGATATTCAGTGAGCGAGTGCACGGTACCTCGGTCATCCATCCGGATGAGGAATCCGCAGGCGACGGGAACGTAGGGGTACATGAGTTTGCGGCTGCGAAGCGGAAAGCCTAAGTATTTAATCTTGATCGCCATGATGCCGTCACCGTGGGAGAGGAAGACGATGTGTTGGCCTGGATGGAGAGCGACTTTCTCCCGGATGCAGCTATCCATACGATTAAACACTGTACGTAATGGTTCACCACCTTGCGCAATGAAATCGTGTCGGTAAAAATTCCAATTGATGGATTCCATGTAGGATAAGGGCTTGCCCTGCAGCGGTGTGACGAGATCCATGAGGCGGTTATCCGTCTGGACGGGAAGGCCGTGAGCCGCGGCTATCGCTTGGGCTGTTTGGTACGTGCGCGTCAGGGGACTTGCGTAGACGGCGGCGATGGGAAGGTGAGCCATCGTTTCTGAGAGATTTTTGGCCTGAAGGTGGCCTTTTTCGGATAGCGGAAAGCCCGGGAGCCGGGCATGGAATATATGATTGGGATTTTCATACGCCGCATGGCGCAGAAGATAGATGGTGGAGACGATTGAGCTTTGATCCATGATAGCTACCATTCTTTATAATGTATGAACATCCACTCTTTACCCATCTGTGGTCGTCCTTCAAGAAGTTGCAAAAGACTAGACTCATAAACGGAGAGCACTTGTTCATGGAATCTCTGAAACGTTTCCGGGGACGTACCTAAATTGTCTATCCGTATATACCGACCATCCAGGGCTTGGATATCCTCAGCCGTAAAAAGTCCTTCCTCAGGAAAATATTTCGTAAATTCGCCGGTAGGAATATGACCGGGACGATTGCTATTGCGCTCGATACGGGTCTGTTCATCAGATACGATATCCAATATCACGACATCCTGAAGCAGCCCGTGGTCGTCAAGCCATGTGACAAGCTGTGTACCGTCATGCGTCAATTCTTCGCCCGGATACGGCACGTTTTTACCATACGCCCATTCGATGACAAATACTTCTGCGTCATCGCGGTTATGTAGAAAGTCCTGGGCTTCTGACAATAATTGTTTATGCGCAGAATTGAGCGCTTTGCCGTCTTTAAATACCATCTGGAGAGTGCCGTCTTTGCCATCAGGGTTGATGAGGTGCGTATGGTTGCCTTCTATAGTGCCATTCGCTCGGTGGCGCGACGGATCAGAGCGAACGAGTTGTATATCTCGGCGGACTTCTTCCTCTAGCGCCTGTTTATCCGTGCGGAAGCGAACATGGAACCTGCATTGCTGCAGCTTCCCGATGAGCGTCTCACTTGCCGCAGACTTTCCGCTGCCGGGCAGGCCGGTGATGAAAATAATACGGGGTGATGCGTTCATGGATTATCGGCGTCTCATGGGATCCAAATTCCTACCTTCTATAAGAGGCTGTACAAATGAATCTATAATATTATGGATGTTCGTATCAAACCAATTTGGATCTCGTATGTTATTTTGAAATTTAATATAGTTGCAAATATTGAAAGAAAGAGCTAAGCCTACATTTCCCTCTCCACCATCTGGAAAATAATCAGTAAACGTCTTTTTGTCCATGCGTTCCGCCATAGGTCGTTGGCCATTGTTTGCAAGTCGGATGTCGAATGGGGTATCAATTTCTATAACTGCAATGTTCTGTGTAACTCCTTCAGTGTGCATTAGCGAGAATATATCAGCAGCCTCCTGAAATAATGTTTCTGTGGGAAAGTGTACCCGGGGGCCAATTCCAAATTCATATACTGCAATCGTATTTCTATCTGGTATTTCATTCATTTGCTGGACCATCATGCGATGAGCTTCATTCCAATGTCTCCCACTCATAGCTTTTAAAACAGGGTTTCCCTCATCGTCAAACTTAATCCAACTATGTGTACCATGATGCCAACCATCATCGTCTTTGGAGCCTTCGGCTGCATCTTGAAAGACGAGATTATTAAGGATGGGACGATCAGAAATTGATATCGAACGATATCCAAGCTTCTGCAAGCGAGGAAGAATAATCTCTGCTATGGCCGTAGTTTTTCCAGAAGCGGGTTTTGCTAAGACAGCAAATTGGTTAATCATCCTTGATATATTTTGTGGCAGGAGGAACAGACGGCTACGTATTTAGCGGTAGTTTTGCCGGTAGTGCCGATATTGATTTCCGTGCTGCCGGCGATGCGCTCGGTATGGGCTGCTTTCCCACCGCAGCGCACACAAATACTGTATTGTTCGATACACTCGTCTGCCATGGCCATAAGTGCTTTGGTGGCGCCGTATACTTCTTTACGAAAATTATATATCAATCCATTGACATACACATCAATCCCTTGTCCAAGCAACGTCTTGACTACTTTGATGAACGCATCTTTAGGAAAAAAGTTAATATTATCGATGATGACTTTTTGGATACCCTTTTTACCTATCCCACTTCGCCGAGGCTTCGCGGGGCAAGCATATTGCAATATCTTTTCCGGCTCGTTCTGCTCGATGTAGATGACGGGGAGAGGCCGCTCATCATGGGAACGGGTGTGGCCCATGCCGCCGTTGCTTTGGGCTTCGGCTTTAAATACGAGGACACTGAAGTCGAGGGAGGAGAGAACAGAGAAGAGCGTGAGGAGCTTGGTCGTCTTACCGGCAAACATAGGGCCCGCGATGACGGTAAGCTTGCCCTTAAACGTTTTTGATTTACGGGTTGATTTTTGCATTGCGGGAGGGCAGCCGGTTACTGATTTCTTTCCAGATGGCTTGCGCGACATTCACGATAGAATCCGCAGCGTTTATAACAACATACCGATTGGGCTCTTTTTTTGCAAGAGCCAAATACCCCTCATAGACGCGCGCGTAAAAATCATGCTGTTGGAGGTCCAGACGGTCGCGGGTTTTGGCGGATTTGCTTCTGCGCTTGGTGCTTACTTCCGGCGTGACGGACAGAAGCAGCGTAAGATCCGGTTTGGCACCATTGATGGCAAGCGCATTAAGTGCGGCGATCGTATCGGCGCCAAGTTTGCGGCCAAATCCCTGATAGGCGATGCTGCTGTCGACGTACCGGTCGCACAGGACGATTTTACCGGCGGCAATCGCAGGTTCAATGATCTGCGCGACGTGCTGCGCGCGGGCGGCGGCCATGAGGTACGCTTCGGTCGTCGCTTCCATATCGACATTTTCCTGATTGTGAGTGATTGCACGGATTTGCTCGCCGATTCTGGTGCCGCCGGGCTCGCGTGTGACGACAATGGGATAGCCTTCTTCCCGTAAGTGGCTCGCGAGGATCTCGACCTGGATCGATTTGCCTGCTCCCTCCCCACCCTCGAATGTGATGAAGTATCCGCGTTTCATGACAATAGCAATTATCCTATCACAGAAAAAATACGATCGACAAGTAGCTAGTTGAGTGCTAGAAATGTAAGCGAGACAACGTCTAGCCTCAAGGCCAGGCCTTGAGGCTAGAACATAGATAAATCAGATTGGGTAATGACGGAATTGATCCTTTCAGCGAGTATTATGTGTATGAGAAGATGCAGATTCAGGCACAAGGCCGGGCCTTGAGGCTAGGAGTTGGTGGGGTTTGATTTATTTATCTGATGTTTGATGAGTTGATGCATGGCGTTGACCGGTAGGCTGGCGTCGAGGCGGATGTGCTTGACGGATTTGAGGACTACCTGATATGCAGCTCTTTTTTGGGCGAGATGATCGAGAGTCTCAAATTTGCCGAGGGGCTCCCCCGTCTCTTCATGGCGCTTAGTGATGCGCGCCATAGCGGCTTCCGGTGTGATATCAAAGAAAAAAAGATGATCGGGGACGGGTTCAAAACGGTCAAACTCTTGGGCGACCCACGTGCGTTCCTCGGGAGTTTTGGCTTGATACACGAGGGCACTTATCGAATTGCGGAGACTAATGACCCATTCGCCACGGGCAAGCGCGGGTTTGATGATTTGCCGTACGCGGTCGGAGCGGTCGGCCAAGAGGAGAAATATTTCTGTGATGTGATCAATGGAGCGCCTTTTCCTCCATTGGCTCAATACATCTTTCAGATCTTGTGTGGGGTGGAATACGATCTGTGAAACTATTCTCTTAGTCGTTAAAAATTGTTGAAACAGTTTGGCTTGGGTTTCTTTGCCCGTGCCGCTGATGCCTTCAAATACAATGAGTTTGCCAACTTTCATATCAGATACTTAAGAAGTTGATAGGTCGTTGGAATGGTGATATCGGCGTGCAGGCCCGGGGTATCGGACCAGACGAGGCAGGTATGCATGCCTAGGGCCTGGGCGGGGGCGAGATCCACGAGATCACGGTCGCCGATCATGAGATGCTCTCCGGCGGGAAGCTTGGTGTAATCGAGGATGTATTGGAAACCGTCGGGACTGGGTTTCGTTTTTCCGACGATCTCGCTCGTGACAAAAAGCTCAAACGTTTCGGGAGGAATACCGAGGACCGGAAGCGTCTCTTTGTGTTTGGCGATGATGCCATTGCCGAACATGATATGGCGATAGTTTTTAAGTTTGGCGAATAGCGCAATGAGTTTGTCGTCACGCGCGACGAAGTTCCGGCGGTCAAAGTGGCTTTCCATTTCCAGGGCCGCTCGTGCGGTCGTGATACCGGCAAGTACGCCGATGGTCTGTGTGGCACTCGGATATACTTTTTTATAGATTTTTTGAAACTCTTCTTCGGCCTTTACCCTAGTCCATGACTTATGCTTCATCAATACTTGAAATTCTGCTTCGCGCACCGCAGAGAAGAATCCTTCGTTGGGTTTGAAAAGCGTCCCGTCGAAGTCCCAGATAAGAACTTTAATATTTTTAAACATAATTAAAACTTTAAACTTTAAACTTTAAAATTTAATGCCATCGTAACACTAGATACAACTTTACAGTTTAAGCCTTTTTTCGAAGAGAAGATACGATAGAACCAAGAATATTTGCTAATTCGGACGTTTCTATTTGAAGTTTATCAAGAATTATCTGATTTCCTTTGTGCGATTTACGAAAAAGGGATAACCAGTATATTGTTTCATTTGCAGATTTGAGAGCTATGGATAGAAAATTTGTAAAATCTTTTGTTGATCCAGCTCCCTGTGCTTCGATAAAGTTTGCTCCGATGCTGGTGGCGCTTCGCAAGAGTTGTCGAGCAAGAATAGAACATGATAAGTCTCTCGGAAGTCCATCGACGAACGAAATCACTTGAACGCTGTAATCCAACATTCTATTTTTTAAATTTTCAATAAATTCTTTTCGGTCTTCCTTCATAAAAGTTTAAAGTTTAAAGTTTTAATTTTAAAGTTTGCTTCACTCGTTCAATGAGTTGTTGTTGCGCGAGCTTACTACGGACAATATTCAGGCCGTCGGTTTCGATCGTGAGCACAGGGATGGTTTTGTTTTCCCCGAGCCATTTATGGTTGAGCATGTCGAGAAGTTCGAGGTAGCTACCGGGAATTTTCTGTTCGTATCCACGACCGCGTGATTCAATGCGTTGGGAGAGCGCGGGCACGCCGGTTTCCAAAAAGATAACAAGGTTTGGTTTCGGGAAATAGGGTTCAAATGATTGATAAATTTTGAGATACAGTTTCCATTCGGCGTCATCGATGTTGCCCAAGACGTGCTGGGCTTTGGCATAGGAGAAGGCATCCTGCTGGATGGGTGTGTCCTGGACGACACTATGCTTTTCCAGAAGTTTGGGGGTTTCGAGCATTTGGTTAATCTTTTCCATCAGAAAAAAGGTTTGCGAATGAAATGCCCATCGCTTCATGTCCTGGTAGAAGCGCGCGAGAAATGCATTTTCACCGAAGTTTTCCTCGAGGAGCTGAAATTTGAATTCTTTTGCGAGGAGTCGGGCGACGGTAGTTTTACCGCTGCCCATAGTCCCCATGACGGAAAGAGAGAGATGAGATTTCATGATGCTGTTGCACTCCAAATTGCTGTTGCTTGTGGTTCAGTTACGTGAATTGACTGAGATTGAAACTCCAATACCAATCCAATTATTTCGTCATAACGGATCATCGCAGGTTCACCAAGATGGGTAACTTCGATTGATCCTCCATGACTAGATAGCTCTTGTAATAATTGACTTATTTGTTCTTCATCAACTTGTATATTTTGGAGAAATTTCAGCGCCGGATGACATTCGTATGGCATAGGAATTGACAAGTTGGGCAATTACGGGCTAGCATACAATATATAAGGAGGTAAAGGAAAGCGGAAAAAATTACATGAAGCGTGTGGTCCTGCGGAGCTTTTGGCGAAGTGGGAATACGAGGAAGGGGACCAGGCATGAGCGTTTCGCTTGATTGTCTGGAATCGGACCCCTGAACCAGAACAAGTACGGTTCAGGGAGTATCTGCGGAAACTCCTTGGTAGCACTCTCTACCATAATAATTACCGGATCAATTCAGGGCGGTAACGCCAGGAACTAAATGGTAGTTAGCAGAGTCTGCTTTCTTCATATTTATTTATTAACTTCAATTCTTAATTTTCATATTTCAATTTTTATTCAATTTTCATTTTTTCGATTTTCAATGAAAATTTTGAATTGAAAATTGTAATTTCTCCGAAGGAGGACACTATGTGTGGAATTTTTGCTGTTATCAATGATAAAGGTCATCGTGCGGCCCGCACGACTCTTGAGGGCCTTAAAAAGCTGGAATATCGGGGATATGACAGTTGGGGGGTCGCAGTCGTTCCGACTGCGAATACTACCAATAAACCAAAACATCCCAATACTACCAATACTACCAATAGCATCATTATTAAAAAGAAAATTGGGAAGATTGGGGAGGCAAACGTCGCAGATATGCCCTCCGGGGATATCGCCATCGGACACACGCGTTGGGCGACGCATGGCGGGGTGACGGATGCCAATGCCCATCCGCATATGGACTGCACGGGGCGGTTTGTCGTGATCCACAATGGCATCGTCGAGAATTATCAGGAACTGAAACAATCACTTCTGAAAACTAAGCACACGTTTAAATCGGAAACCGATACGGAAGTGATTGCCCATCTCATTGAAGATCGGAGTAAGGAAAGTTCTGTAGAGCTGGCAGTGCTATCGGTCTTTAAGGATCTGGTTGGATCCAACGCAATTGGTGTCCTCGATGGGCAAACCGGTACGATTATGGCGTGCCGCAACGGGTCTCCCCTTTCCGTTGGTTTCGGCAAAGGACAATATTTCCTTGCTTCCGATGTGACGGCGTTCCTTGGATACACCCAAAATGTGCACTTTTTGGCTGACGGTGAAGCGGTTGTCATGACTCACGAGGGAGTGAAACTTTTGGATATAGCAACAGGAAAAGAGAAACCATTGACACTGACCCATCTTGATTGGAAGGTTGAGGATGCGCAAAAGGGCGGGTATCCCCACTTCACCCTCAAAGAAATCATGGAACAAGTGGTGACGGTACCCAAGACGGCTCTGATAAATCGACCGGAAATGGAAATTATCGGTAAAAAGATAAGACAGAGTTCGCGGATAGTCCTCATCGGTTGCGGGACAGCGGCTTACTGTGCGCTTGCCAGTCAATACTTTTTTGCCCGAGGAGGTATGGAAGCAAAAGCATATGGCGCGTATGAATATTTGCCGTTTGCGGGTTTTGCTGACGACAAAACCATCGTGTTTGCCATTTCCCAAAGCGGAGAAACGGCAGATACGCTTATTGCTGCACGCGCTGCCAAAAAGAATGGTGCGTATCTCGTCGCGGTGGTCAACGCCCGGGGCTCTACGCTGGAGCGGATGGCGGATGTGGTTTTGCCCGTCGGGGCGGGGCCGGAAATATCCGTCGTATCGACGAAAGCATTTACCTCCCAGCTTGCCACGATGTATCTCGTCAGCCGGATGTGTGTCGAAACGTATGAGAAAGCCGTCGGGGAAGTGAAGGACCTGGGTGTACTACTGGCAGGGTGGCAAACGAAAGAACTCTTGGATGAAGTGCTTGAGGTAGCTAAAAAACTCATGAATCAGGAAGATGTGTATGTCATCGGCAAACATATAAGCTATCCGGCAGCACTCGAGTTTGCACTCAAGATCAAGGAATCAAGCTACATCCACTCGGAACCGTTTGCCGCCGGAGAGCTCAAGCATGGCGTCATTACGCTCATCCAGAAAGGGACGCCTTGCTTTGCCATTGGAGCCAATGATGAGACGAAGCTTG
>CAZLDC010000011.1:0-16123 GCA_964558385.1 uncultured Gammaproteobacteria bacterium | reverse complement strand
AAAGCTTTACGTGAGCAAGCGAAAGCGCTGCAGACACGCATTGCTCAGGGCGCGATTGAGATGCAAGCCCTTAAAGATGGTGAGCTCGGTGTGCTCGAAAATACCTTCGGAACGTATAAGGGCGCGTACGAAGTGGAAAAAGCAAACTTGGTGACAGCTGAGGCGGCGCGTCAAATTTCCATGAATCAAGCCCCAGCGATGTTGGCTGCGCTTAAAGCGAATCAAGAATCACAAGCTATCGCTGACGCAACTCGTACCGATGGTAGCGATAAGGTTCAACAACGCTGGTTTACCGATCTCAAGAGTGAAGCCAAGGCAGCAGCTGCTACCCGGCGCGCGGATAAAGAGATTGACCGCGACATGAAGGCTTCCGCCCCAGTGTCTGTGTTCGATAAGGCTGAATCGGATGTTGAAAGTGCACCTGCGGACATCATGGCTGAAATCGAAGCTGCGGCGAAGGCGAAGAAGTAAACACTTCAAACAGCGGTCTAGTGAGTGTCGGGTGATCGATGTTTTCAAGTGTCATCCGACACTTTAATTTAAGGAGAGTCTTATGACTCAAGTACAACCGTTAACGGAAGCGCAAAAGGGTGCACAGCAATTGAAGCGGGCATTAGTGATGCTTAGCTTTTTCATGTTGCTTCTGCTCGTCATTGCAGCGCTCGTTGGTCTTGGTGTACCGCGTGGAGAATCCGGCACTGCATGTTGGGCAGGCACTAATTCGGTGACTCAGTACAATGTGATCTGCCTGACGCAAGAAGTGCCAAAATGGGTTTTCAAAGCATTGCTCGCTGTGCCGTTTATCGCGGTTGTTGTGCAGTTGGTCTGCCGCATCAATGCATATATCAGCGCAACGCGTTTGATTGCCGACATGAATACCGCAGATGGAAATGATAGTTCCGCGATTTTGCTTTGGAGTAGCGTCATAACCATCGGCATCATTTTCATGCGTACGCCGTTGTTGGCTTTAAACGGTGCCGGAATTTTGGAATTCGCCGTGAATCTGACGATCCGTTTCGTGGTGACGATGATGTTTGCGCTTGTCGTAGACGTCGCATCCCTTCGCGCACTATGCAACGTTCGTTCCTTTGAGCAGTTTGTGAAACTGATTCAAATTGCCAACACGAACTCGGCTGCGTATACAGTCGGCGGCGGCATGATCTTCGCGGCGTTGTTCGTGATTTAACTCCCTCTCCACAACGCCCTCAATAAACAAATTTCTCTCTCACGCCATATGCGGCGATGAGAAGAACCACTGAACCAAAAAGGTTCATTGGGCTTGTGGCTTAGAAATAAAAAAAATAATAAATACTCTTGAAGTTGCCCTAGGTATAACCTCGAATGAAATTGACTCTGCAATCTTGCGGAGACCAAAATCAAACGAATACCTAGGGCCTTTCTGCAGATGTGATTCTGCACTGATGAGCTCAAAAGAGCGAAAAAGGATCGCACTTTCCCAGCCATATCTTACCGTTCGCCTTACCTACTATTCGTAGCGCGGCTTACGGAGCGATTATCGGCGGGTGCGGTGCAAGGCACCTTAACAATTAAATATCTTAGGGAGTTACCTAGGAAGAAGTGACGGGTGACGAGTGATACGTGATGAGTGAATGCACTTATTATCGTGTCGTTTGTCTATAATCATTTCTTCCGGGATCGTCTCCCTAAGAAAGGATACCATCATCTCCATAAAGCGTTTTTATGGATGGTGGCTTTTTGGGCAGGAATCCATACATTCCCGTTTAGAAAGCTATCATCCATAGAACAAAAAAGAAAACGTTTTAATTATCACTAAAGGAGGTGATGTTTATAAAGAAAACGTACGGAGTATTTTACTAATCCTATCGAAAAAAAGTACGGCATCAACTATCAAAGAAATGGAGAAATGACAATGAGTAAAACAGCAGTATCTTATCCCATTATTGCTGCTTTGGTGGCGGCAGAAGGCATGGAAGGAATGGGCGACAATCGGCAATGGAATCCGATCAATGACACTCAGGTTCGGTTTCTGCGGGAGTTTTTCGCAACGTGCCGCGATGAGATTGATGAAATTCCCGAGATCGAGAGCTTGGCGTCGTGGGATGTAGAAGAAGTCAACGCATTTCTGCGTGAACGTGGTTTCAGTATCCAGCTCCAGCCTATTGACGATAATACGTTTGCGGTCGCGAGTGTGTTGGACCTGCTCGTCAACTGGCTGGTTGAGGGCGAAGAAACCACAGTAGAGGCTAAGGATCACAAGAACTATCCTGGCGTAAAAATCGGCAAAGAAAGCGTTCAATTCTACAACGCACATGGACACAATAACCCGATTGCGCTTCTGAAAACGAAGACCGGTGACCGCGTCTACCTGACCATGTTGGATAACGCCCCGAGCGACGGATTTGGTTTGATCGATCTCGCGGAAGAATTAGCCGACAATTTGACTGACAATGATGATTATGGCGGTTTAGTGTTTCCAATGGTGGACTTGGACCAGCGCGTGGATATCAGTTGGTTGTTGAACATGTCTACGACTGGTGACGACGGGCGACCGGCACGGATCACGCAGGCATTGCAGCAAACCATCCTCAGGATGAATGAGATTGGTGCCCGCGCCAAGAGTGCCGTTGCAATTGCGGTTATGCGCGAGGCTTTCGTGAGGGAAAAACCGGATATGACCATCGATGGTCCGTTCCTGATCTGGATCGAGCGAGACGATCTCGCCAAACCTCTCTTCGTCGGTTATATCACCGAGGAAGATTGGCGGAATCCGGGGGATATTACTAAGTAAAGTTGTAAAGCGAAAGGGAGGCGATTGGTCGAAAAGAAAAAAAGGTTGTTGCAATTTTTTTTGCAGCGTAACACCTAATTTCTTTTCGACCTTTCTCTTAACAACTTTTTTCATAAAGAGTTGTTGAAAGAGAGGGGAGAGGATGGGGATCGTGTAGCACCTTAACCCTGCTACCATGCTTACTTCGAGCTGGAGGCTTACAGCCTCGCACTCTCGAAGAGCGCGAGGCACAAGGGTCTGCAGTGCTACGCACATTGACAATTGAATACGTAGGGAGTTACCTCGAAAGAAGTGGAAAGTCAAAAGTGCAAAGTGGAAAGTATACGCACTTTCTTATTTTGTCTTTTACAAATTTTTTATTTCTTTCGGGATCGTCTCCCTACGAACGTCTCCTGAGGCCTCCTGATTACCATTTTTTGCACGGAATCATCAGTATTCTTTGTAGTAATTGGTAATCAGGGAATATCTGATTAAAAAGATTTACTATGTAGTACGGCCGAAGGAGGCTATGATGAGAATTTCATATTTGTTACGACCGATGGTACAGGGGGTAGAAATGGTGGAAGAGACGGGATTGTCGATGGATGCATGTGGAAAGATCTGTCGTAAGATCGGCGATCTGGCTGTCTTGGCATCACAATTGCCTAGCGTCACTGCTAAACAAGCTGAAGTCAATGTGAAGGAAGCGGCAGTGGCGAGGGCGTGGGCGTTGGGAAAGCTCGCGATTTCAGTCGAAGAGCTCGGCACGGTGTTAGATGACATGGGGATGGCGGAAAAAATCGTAGCCAAATATCATGATCTACTATCGCTTGTCTACGCGGACTCCGACGTCATGTGTCAAGAGCTCGACATCAAAGATGATGCAGACGCCATTCGAGCAATCTCGTATGCGGCGATGGCCCTTAGGTCGATCACGATTGACTGGTACGCAATTTTCAAGTTGCCGAACGTGCGATTCTGGCATGTGGTCAATCTGGTTGAATACATACAGAAGATGAGCCAACTGGCTAAGTATGACCCGAAGGATCTGTCGCGAGATTTCAAATTAAATGATCTTGTATCAGCAAGTGCGATTGTCAATTGGGCGAGGAGTAACATCCGTGGAGGAAGAACTGTCATCGGCGATGTCGAGATCGATGAAGATGTAGAGCTGAATTGCTCACTGATTGTCGGACGCGACTTAAAAGTAGTGATTTACTAATATGGGGGACGATGGGGCTGAAGCCTTTTTCTCAAAAGTTTGAGAGAGAAGCCTAAGCCCGTCGTTTCGAGATTTCATGATCACCAATGAAATTTGGAAACGACGCAAAACTCGCAACATCTTCATTGCCAACTCCACCCTCCCGTGCTACAGTAGTGCGGTATGAAACATCCATACGTCTACCTCAAAAAACAGTTTGAACATCCAGAAAAATATCTGCGCAAAATTGAAGCCGTTGCCCGGCGGGGGGATTTTACCCTGGGGAAAGAAGTCGCCATATTTGAACAGGAGGTCGCCAAAACATTACACGTCAACCACGTCATCGGGGTCGGCAACGGCACGGATGCCATCTATCTTGTCCTTAAAGCTCTTGGCATAGGGGTAGGAGATGAAGTGATCACTGCGCCCAACAGTTTTGTGGCGACGGCAGCCGCTATCGCCCTCACGGGTGCCCGACCGGTATTTGCCGATGTGCGGGACGACTACACGATCGATCCCGAACTTGTTAGCAAAGCAATAACAAAAAAAACAAAGGCGATTATTCCCGTCCACCTCACCGGACAGCCTGCGGATATGAAGCCCATTATGGCCATTGCCAAGCGTCACAATGTGGCAGTGGTTGAGGACGTGGCGCAGGCGTACCTCGCCCGCTACGACGGCAAATATTTGGGCACCATCGGGACGGCGGGGGCCTACAGTTTCCACCCGATGAAGATTCTCCACGTCTGGGGCGACGGGGGCATGATTGTCACCAATGACGCAGGGCTAGCAGCTAACCTCAAACTTTGGCGCAACCACGGTCTCAAATCTAGAAATGAAGTCGAATTTTTCGCCCATAACAGCAGGCTCGACACCATCCACGCCGCGATCGCCTCGGTCCTCCTGCCGCAGATGCCCGGAGTGGTCAAAAAGCGTCAGGCTCTTGCAGCCCTTTATGACCGGCTCTTCCATCCGCTTGCTGGGCATGTGCATGTACCCGATAGAAATCTGTGCACTGCTCCCCATGTCCACACCTACACGAATTATGTTGTGATGGTAGAGCGTCGGGACGAATTGATCGCCTATCTTGCCAAACAGGGGATAGAGGCGGTCATCCAATATCCCATTCCGATTCATTTGCAGAAAGCAGCCCGGTATTTGGGATACAAAAAGGGAGATTTTCCGGTGTGTGAGCGTCAGGCCAACGAAATCGTCACTCTTCCGTGTCATCAGTATATGACCGCCCGGGACGTGCGGGAGATCGTCTCTGCGATCGCCGGGTACTATTCCAAATAATCATAGCATGCAAATCCGGATATTCCCTTCGGATTTCGTGTTTTGTATTTCGAATTTATGATGAAGGATGGAGTCAGTATCATCATGCCCGCTTACAACGAAGCGGGCAATCTGGAACGGGCGGTGCATTCCGCCTCTTCCGTCTGTCGTAAGCTCCGCATCCCGTTTGAAATTATTGTTGTCAACGACGGCAGCAGTGACGAAACCGGTGCGGTCGCCAAAAACCTTGCGAAACAACTCCCACACGTCCGGCTCATCGAGCGTCCATACAATATCGGGTTTGGATTCGCATTCCGTTTGGGTCTCGCGCAGGCGAGGTATGCATACACGACACTGTTCCCCAGCGACAACGAGATGAAAAAAGAATCACTGGAAGATCTGATACGGGCCCGCACTAAAGCGGATTTTATCTCGGCTTACATGGCCAACCCCCTCATGCGCACGATCGACCGGAGGATCATCTCGCACCTGTTTGTGACGGTTTGTAACCTGCTGTTTCATCTGGATCTGCGGTACTACACCGGCCCGTTTATCTGCAAAACGAGTCTCGTTAAAACCGCGTGGCTCACGAGCGACGGCCCGACGTTTTTGGCCGAGCTTCGCATCCGCCTTATTGGTAGGGGAGCGACCGCGCTTGAGATCCCGTTTGTGTTTGAGCCGCGAAAAAGCGGGGTCGCGTCGGTTTTCCGTGGCAAAACCATCTATCACACCGCCAAAATTCTCATTGACCTCGTCTCAGAAGATATCCGGGGAACGTTGAGAAAACAGTAATGATTGAATGGTGTGTATGTCACCCCCGCGTACGCGGGGGTCCAGAGAAAAATGCCTGGATTCCCGCCTGCGCGGGAATGACGAAGAAACGATTTAGGATTTCTATGTCTCAATTCCTTGTCAGTATCATGTGGTATCTCCTGACGGCAATCTTGCACGTCCTCCTGCACCGCGGCCTTGCTCTGGGATACGGGAAGATCACAAAGCATAGTTTCTGGATATTCATCCCCGGCGCTGCGATCCTTGCGTGGCTCCAGCTGTTCATGGTCCCCGGGCAACTCCCATGGAGTGCATTGCTTCTGTATCTGCTTCTCTCTAGCGCGCACTTTTTGTTTTTTTGGAGTTTCTTTTTTGACGCGCGGAGTCCATCGGCAAAGATTCTTTTTCTTATCCGGCGTCACGGTCCCGTCACGCGGGAGGAGATTCTTGCCCACTTTTCCGATGCGGAGACGGTCACAAACCGCCTGAATACCTTAGTGTACGAAGGGTATGCCGTAAAGCGGGGATCGCGGGTCGTTGCTACTGCCAAATCTATACCCATCGCGCGGTTTATGGCCTGGTACCGCAGGCTCATGAAGTGGGAGCGGGGAGGATAGGTTATGGATATCTTTATTTTTTCAGGATCCGTGGGGACGTTTCTCATATTTTTGCCCATTCATGTTTTGGTTCTCCGGCAGATCTCTGACCGGTCGGTGATACCGGTGTTTTGGATAACCTACGTGGGTGTAGGCCTTGTGACCCATGCAGTGTTGGGGATCGCAAGTAGTATGAGTGGGATAAGCGCTGTTCAGACAATAGGCATTGTCGCTGCGTCGTTTCTGCTTTCCACACTGCTCACCGGTAATTATTTTATGGGCATTTTTGGGCTCATGGAGTCCTCGATCCGTATGCGGATCTTGGGCGAGATCGTGAGGGCGGGGGATGACGGGGTATCCCAGAGGACCCTCTTCGGGCAGTATAATCATGAGAAGATCGTGGACCGGCGGCTCGCGCGGTTTGTCGCATCCGGGGATATTGAGTATGCAAACGGAGCGTACACGAGCCGCAAACCGATGACGTTTTTTCTCATACCGGCGCTCGTCCTGAGGTTGTTTTGGTGGGCTTTTGGACGCACGAATATCGTATATAGTAAATGACTTTAAACTTTAAACTTTAAACTTTAAACTTTTGACTTTTGACTTTTAACACCTGACACTTGACACATGACACATCAAACAAAAATATTTTTTTGGCTTCTCCTGGGGGGACTAGTATTCCGCCTCGTGTTGGCATTCAACGCCTACAACACGATCGTCTTTGACGCAAAAGGCTATTCGGATTTCGCCATGCAATTTTTGGGCGGACAGTGGCCTATCGATTGCTGTGCCAAAAACATGGGATACAGCGCGTTGCTATCGGTCATCTACAACTTTTTTGGGATTGAAAATCTTACTGCCGTCCGCCTTGTCCACATCGTTATTGACCTCGCCTCAGCCATCCTTCTTTATGAAACTGCTAAAAAACTATTCAATCAGAAGGCAGCGTTGTTCTCGTTTGTTATCTTCCTGTTTAATCCCTTTACCGCAGCCTTCACCGGCCTCGTTCTTGCTGAAACCGTGAGCATATTCCTGGTGTCGATGCTTCTCTATATCTTATCGCGACCGGCGTTTAAGACGCATACCATGCTTTGGCTTGTCTTCGGATTGAATGCCGGACTTCTCCTGTTTACCCGCCATTCGTTCTACTATTTCCTGTTTGCTTTTTTGGGCATACTCGGATTTGGGGCTTTGAGGAAGTTGGGGGTAGTTCGGGGAGGAAAGCTTTTGACGTTTTTGCTTGCCGGGTTTCTGGTTGCCTCGTCTTACACACTCATCGTGAATTTCAAAACATTCGGCAAGCCCTCGTTCGTACCGCTGTATAACTTGAAATATGAAATCATATACCTCAACTTTTTCCGCTGGAAGTATCCCGAAGTCGAATTTAAAGGCGAGATTCCCGAGTACGGGCAGGTGGTGCAGAGCTATTGGAATACGCCGATAGAAGGCAAAGCCGCCCATTCGGAGAAATATAAACAGCTGCTAATGGCCAGGCTCCCGACTGAGTGGCCGACGTTTCTTTCCAATGTCGCGATGAACGTCGTGTGGCTGTGGGATAAAGACCATATCTATACTTACGTTGACCGGTTTTATCCTGCAGATCAGTGGCCCATGCGGATTCTGAATATATCCCTGATTGGCATGTGGTTGGTTGGGCTCTTTCGGCAAATAGGGGAGAAAGGGAGGAAGGTGTTGGGCGAGCCGGTGTTTCTGTTTTCTACGCTCCTGTTTTGGTATATCACGCTCCTGTTTCCACTTCTCTCCAACGAAAGCCGCCACACGATCGTGTATTATCCCATCCTCTCCCTCTGGGCGGGGAGTGGGGTAGAATTGCTATGGAAACACTATGGATAATTTTTTGAAAAAGATCTATCTGTATAGCTTCCTGAACGGCTTTAACCTTATTTTTCCTATCTTTACGTTATTATTTAGTAGACACGGACTCAATACCGTTGAGATCTCCCTGCTTATCACCATCTGGTCCGTGACGACAATAGTGTTTGAAGTCCCCGCAGGAGCCATCGCAGATAAATACTCCCGAAGAAACTTACTCGTATTGGCTAACTGTCTCAGAGGCACCGGGTTCATATTTTGGCTTGTGGGCGGAAGTTTTTTGATGTATGCCATTGGCTTTGTCCTATGGGGGCTGCGCAATGTTCTCACAAGCGGCACACTTGAAGCCTTTCTGTATGACGAACTCAAAAGCGAAAATCAACAGCATTTGTACGAAAAAGTAAGCGGAAAACTCAATGGTCATCGTTTCTTCGGTGGTGCGTTATCGGCGGTGCTTGGAGGAATAGTTGCGCAGTATAGTTTTCCATTGGCAATTCTGGGAAGCGTTGCCACGTCGTTTTTATCTGCTTGGGTACTGTTATTTATCAGGGATGTAAAGCAGACATGGTCTACCGAAGAAACACAGTATTTTCAGATACTCAAGAATGCATTTTTTCAAGCGAAATCCAATAAATATTATCTCTTGATTGTTGCTTTTATTTGTATCATTTTTGGAGTATATGGGGCAACGGATGAATATTGGGCGCTCATTTTCCATGATTACGGTTTGACGGTTTCGTCTATCGGGATTATCACGGCGATCATTTATGGTCTTACTTCGCTTGCCGGGTATACAACATATATGTTTCGGAACGTACGATGGAAAAACTTGGAATTGGTATTACTCTCGGTGAGTGGCCTCTTGTTTGTGATCACTGGACTATTTAAAACAATAGTATTATTACCGATTTTATTCCTTGGTATTTATTTTATCAGGGTTGCAGAAATACAATTAGAAGCGAAGATGCAGCATCAAATCCGATCTCACGAGAGAGCGACTATGACCTCAATGAAAAGTTTAGTCTTTGAACTCGTCTATGTCGCGATTATTTTACTCTATGGATTGACGGCAAAGATATCTGGGATTACGTTCTTAGCGACGGTGAGTGGAATAATTATCGTTATGTCTACTGTGGTCTTTTACTTTTTTTCAAAAATAATCGGCTCAAGTCTGACGCATAGTAGACCTTGAGAGTATCTTGTGACAAAATGTAAATTATGAGCGGGAAGCATAAAAAAAGTACTTTAGAAAAAGCGCAAAGTAAGGCGTGGAAGTACTATAAATCATGGCGCATATCTGGCTCTGTATGCCCGGCATTTCATGGGGAGCGTATCTTTGTCTCCCGTTTAGGATGGAATCATTTGGTGAGTCCTCGTAAAAAACGTACGGCAAAAGAGAAAATCCGACGATTTGAAGCATTGCCGCTGGCAAGAAAGCTTATTGAATGTTCAACAACCTATCAAGAACATCGCGAGGATCACGGGATTTCTTTTTGGGCACTATCTGCTCACATGGATGGAAGGAAGATAAAAGTGATTCTTTCTTCGAAAAACAAAAAGAAATACTTTTTATCCGTTATTGTTTTGAAGTAAGGTGTCTCGCGCTTTAGCGTGGTGCGTAACGCGGTCAGGGTCAAAGCCCTCCCCCTTACAACGTAAGTATAGAGTTTGTAGTTCTGTATTGTCAATATGAACACCCTCGTCACCGGAGCGTCGGGATTTATCGGGAGCCATTTAGTGGAGCGGCTCTTGGCCGACGGGCACCACGTCACGGCGTTGGATTTTGTGGTTTCAGATTTCATCAAAGCATTCAGGAAAGAAAAAAAGCTCAAGGTTCATGTTCTCGATTTGGCCGAAGAAAAGACCGTCAATCCGGCGTATTTCCGAAATATTGATTGGGTGTTTCATCTGGCCGGGTACTCCGATATTGTGCCGTCGATCCTTCGTCCGGCCGAGTACCACCGGGCCAACGTGACCGTGACGGTCAATGTATTGGAAGCGTGCCGGAAAGCAAAGATTAAAAAGTTCATCTATGCCGCATCGTCAACCTGCTACGGCAAAAATCCGCCCGTGCCGACCCCGGAAACCGCGTCGATTGCTCCCCAGTTTCCGTATGCGCTGACCAAATATCTGGGGGAGCTCTACGCCCTGCATTACTTTCAAGTGTATAAACTGCCCGTCGTGAGTTTGCGCTTCTTTAACGTCTATGGTCCACGCTCGCGCGTATCGGGGGATTACGGACCGGTATTTAGTACCTTCATGGCGCAAAAACTTGCCGGGAAACCGTTTACCGTCGTCGGGGACGGCACACAAAAACGGGATTTTACCTATGTAAGCGATGTGGTGGATGCCATGATTGTGACTGCGCGGTCAAGCGTTGCCGGAGAAGTGTTTAACGTCGGCACCGGCAACCCCCAAAGCGTGAATAGGCTCGTTGAGCTTCTCGGCGGGGGACGGGTTGTCCATATCCCCAATCGCCCCGGCGAGCCGATTGCCACCCACGCCGATATTACGAAAATTAAAAAGATGCTTGGCTGGTCCCCGAAGGTTTCGTTCGCTGACGGAGTAGGGGAAGTTCTTGCCCACATCAGCGATTGGAAACACGCCCCCGTTTTTACTCCATCCACGATCAAAAAAGCCACGAAAGACTGGTTCCGGTATTTGGGATAATGCGGATTACCCCGTTTATTGATTTTTTCCGGGAAAAGTCATACGATCAACCCGTTATGATGCAGCTTATAGAGTCGTCCCAACGATTGGCGCAGCGACGAGCACGGGTTGCGCAGGAAATACAAAAAATCGAGTTTGATCTTTTTGAAATTGCCACAGAGAGTCCTGGTTTTGCCTTTGAGTCAGCGCCAATTGATGATCCAGAAGAATTTACCCGGTTAACGCGTGGTCTGTCTTTCGTATCAAAAGCGCCCTATCTCGCACAAGGAGGAGCACGGCAGATTATATGCTCTGAGATTTTTTACTTCGATTACCATACAGGTCAACGTTATTATAAAATTAGTCAACGTTATCCTGGTGAAATCGAACCGTTTTTGATCATGCGGGGAGAAGTGACTGATTACAGAAACGATTTGGACTAGGAATAAAGTGTGGTTTTTACGTAATTTCGTACCTGTAGTTCTAAAAATTCCGATATCTCCTGCGGTGTGTGTGGTTTTCCCAAATAGGTGATGGAAAAATCGTTGATATCCCCGGTGTAGGAGAGCTGTTCAAGAAAAAGTTTTCTGGAGAATTCTCCCCCAAACCGATGTTCTGCCATATCAATCATTGATTCTAAAGTCACCCATCCTTCTTTGATCAAAAAATAAATATCTACATAATCTCTCCATTTACCCCGACCCCCAAGTGTCAGCGCTTTGTTGCTTGCAAGATCCCGTAGGTCCAGTAGATCAATGCTACCCGTCTTTATCGTATCCAAGGAGGGCCTATATCCATCATAATAAAACGTCACTTTGACATTCCCGGACACGAATACATTTAACTGTTCCGTGGATTTGTAAGTTTTTTGTACACCATTGCCAAATACTCTTTTTAGTTTTCGAAACAACCCCTGTTGCAATGGTTCGAAGGTAAAAATGTCAATGTCGTATGATTTGCGGTGTCCGATTTGAAGTGCTATAGCCGTTCCTCCGGCTAAAACTCCCATTGATGCAAAATGGTGTAACTGATCAAATACCTCTTGTTGGTTTTTATCCAATGACTCTCGGTGCAAACCGGTCATATTTTTTAAAATCCAATACATCCTCAACGCCTAATAGTATCTGACTGACAAATTTATATCCTGCAGGGTAGTAGTCTTTTGCCGGATGTTTTACAAAGACCTCTTTCACCTGAGTCTTCCCATACGTACGAAGTAACCATGCGATGTTTTCCCATGTTCCGTAAGCCAATATTTGATGAATAATGTATTGTTTGTCGCGCTCTAAATCGAGCATATCCGTATTGACGCTCCATAAGACCGCTTGTAAGGTTTTGGGTACCATACATAAAGTATGCCACAAATTCGTCTTATATTCCAATCAAATATACTCGGAATTATGCGTTTCCTTGACTTTTTCCCAGAGAGAGAGTACTCTCCTGTTCATTGTCCTGCCTGGAGAGGTGATGAGTATGACGCTTTATAGAATTGTCGATGAAGACGACGAGTTAGGGCAACATGAACCGACGGTCGTAGAGGTATCTGCGCTCCCGGATGGGGAACAGATCCTTCGTTTTGGAACTATCCAGGTGCCGGTGGTTATCGAGGACAATACGCTTAAAGTTCTTGTTGGTAAGTCAAGCGGTGATTTGAGTCGAGTGGATACGCTTGATGCGCTTCATAAGGAATATGAACAGGACGATACCCTTAAATTGTTATACGATGCGGGCATGCAAGAATATAGTGTTATACGGCCGGATGAAGCGACCTATTTACTGTTCATGCAGCCCGGGGAAGCGATGACCGTTGAGCGGCACGATACACGGGCAACGCTCCCTCAGATTGGACATGAACGGATTTTAGGGTGATAATCCCCGTCATGAAATTGTATTCGTTAATGGGGGACGGTATACTTTCTTCTAATGCGTATCTCCAGGTCTACGTTCATTTTTGTCGTACTGCTGATTGCAGGTTTCCTTTTCCGCCTGTGGGTCGCGGAGCTAGTGCCGCAGCCGTTTGTGTATGATCAGGACGAGTATTACGGGTACGCACTCGGAATCCTGGGTAAAGGCCTCCACGCGGACTTGTATCGGCTCTACGGGTATCCGTTGATTGTTTCCCCGCTCATTTATTTCTTCGGGGTGAAGTCGGCCATCCCGTGGACCATATTTCATGCCGCCTTGGATACCATGACGGCAGGGTTGGTCTACTGGATCGCAAAAAGGGTATTGCGAAGTAACGATTCTGCGAGCCTTGCGTATGTACTTTATCTTTTTAACCCCTTCACCGCGGGGTACGCGGGAGTGCTCCTCTCCGAAGTCGTGACGGTGTTTCTCATTACCCTTATAAGCGCACTTGTCATCCGCTATTTCGAGAAGAAATCCATGACGTTGTTTAGTATGTTAATTCTTCTTTTGGGATTTTTGCCCCAAGTCCGTCCGGTGTTTATCGCCCTTTCCCTCGTCGGGGCGGGTGTGTTGATTTGGATAAGGATGAAGCGGATAAAAATAATTCAAGAGAAAATGGTAGTAGGATTGATGACGATACTGGTATTCAGTCTGCCGTTTTGGTACACGATTGCCGGAAATTTGGTGTATTACAAACAATTCAGTGTTTTAGGAATCGAACCCACATTTGTCCGCGAGCTTTACGCGAGCCTCTACATCGGCCGCGGGATGCCCTTCACCGACACGAAATGGGGCGACTGGCCGGTCGAGGCACAAAATGCCTGGGGCGCCTTTACTGCTCCCCCCGATGCCGCCGGACGGGCAAAAGTCGCCGAGGACCATCTTCAATTAGCCATAGAGTATATCCGTCGGGATCCAATAGCATTTATACAGTCCCGTATTGCCAAAATGGGCTACGTGTGGGAGAAGCATTTCATCTATCCGTATGTGATGGGAAAGCCGTCACCGGAAGCGAAAGCTTTCACCTACTGGGGCAATCTCGCGGCACTCTTACTCGCTATCGTAGGTATGGCAGTTGCCTACAAACGAAACAGGACGGTCGTTCTTGCGGTCATGATGTTCTTTCTCTATATTTCTCTCGCGCACATGATCTCAACGAGCGAAGAACGGTTTAGCTTGCCTGCCTACCCTTGGGTGGCGGTGTTTGCCGGATACGGGCTGTGGCGGCTCTCTCACCGGCTACGGGCGAGGGAAGTATTTTCGTAAATGAGCGTGAGCGGCACGCCCTGAATTTGTACTTCGTAGACCGGTTTCCGACCGGCCATATACGCGGTTGTGCCCCAGTAGCGGTCAAAGAACGACCGGCGGTTGAGGATGACGACGTAGTCTGCCTCGTCAAATCCTTTTTGATTCACGCGCGTCAAAAGATCGGGTCGCAGGTATTTAGCCGCTGAGTCGCCGGCCATGAGGACGTGGACGAAGCTGTCTTTGCGGGCATTGGCGTTGAGCCACCGTACTGCCGCTTTTTGGCTCGTTCCCCAGTACTCCACATCAAAGTTCCCCAACGCCCCGCAAATGCCTCCGACGAGCTCATTGAAATAACTGATTTGGTAGGGATGATACCGGACAATGGGAAGGATGAGAGTGACGAGAACGACACCTATGAGGATTGGTCGTCCCAAAGTGCCCATACGTTTCATGCGGTTCAAGCGATCAAGCGTTGCTGCAAATCCTACGGCGGCGATAGCGCAGAGCGGGAACACCACTTCCTCAAAATGCCGGATGCCGTCGATGACGCCGATTTTGGGATTGAGATAGCGGGTGAGGGGCAGGAAGAACCAGAGGAGGAGGAGCGAGAAATTCGACAACCGTTGTATCGAAGATCGAAAATCGTTATCGAAATGGGAAAATCGATGATCGTTTTTCGTTTTTCTATTACGAATATCGTATTTCCATGCGTCGAGTATCGACTTTCCCATCCGGATCACGTTTACTCCAATGATGGTGAGTCCTAAAATGAAAAAAAGAAGCGTCGGCACTGGCGTCGTCACCCCCAGGTACCCCAGCGCATAGTGCCAGGGGACGTTGATGGCACTTTTGTAGATCGTGCCGAAGTACAGGACTTCGAGATTTTGCGTGTTGTCGAGGAAAAACCGGAACATGTAGATGAGCCGGTCGATGGGATGCTTCCAAAACGGCAGCCAGAGGAGGAAAGCCGCCAGGGGAGCAGCGGCGAAGTAGAGAAGCGACAATGGAAGATGGAAGATAGAAAATAGTTTTTGAAGATGGAAGATGGAAGATAGACGTTGTGGTACCACCTTCGACCTTCTATTTTCTACAACTACCTTCAATTCTCTATCATCAATCGTCGACAATAATCCTGTGATAAAAAGCCATACTCCTGCAATCACCGGCACCATAAGCGTATTCACTTTCGTATTAAACGCGATGGCAAACGCAAGGCTTGCGAAGATTAGGTCTTTTACTCGTTTATACCTCGTGAGCCGCCAAAACATCCAAATCGCCAGAGCAAACGCCGCCGCTTGCGGTACGTCCTTCATATTGTTATGGAGATCCCCCCAATATCTCGGCAAGAGAGCAAGGAAAGCAAGACCAGCAAGACCAGTGATGAACCCGAAGGCTTCCAGGAGAAAAAGATAGAGAATGAAGACGCCGGCGACGCCGGAGATGATGATCGAGAGATGATAGGCGTTGTCAAATGCCATTATGTTTAGCGTTTCATGAAAAAGTTGATAGGTGATCGTTGGCGCAATGAGCATGAGGGGCCCAAACGGCAGGTCATAGGTCCCGCGCGGGTCCGGCATGGTGAAGGGGATATTCTTCGTGAGCGACTCTTTGAGAGGAATTCCGAGGTGATACAGCCCGGCGAAGAAGTGGTGGTGGAAGTCCCACGTGATGCCATAGTCGTCAATGACCGCGAGATGGACGATGAGGAGAAGGAGCGAAAGCATGAGACCAATGATGATATGGGTTCGCTTCATATATTAACTAATCTACAAATTTATAAATATGCAAATGAATATCAAAATGATCGAATGATTCAATGAACTAATGATTCAAACACACATATGCATTATGGCATTCTTCTCATTTATTTGTAGATTTGTCATTTGTAGATTT
>CAZLDC010000010.1:13058-16945 GCA_964558385.1 uncultured Gammaproteobacteria bacterium | reverse complement strand
TACTTATCCGTCACCTGGAATGAATTTCACTCTCTGAGCCTTCTTCTTGCCGGCCAAATCCTGCAAAGCAACACTCCTGTTGATGAAATCGTAGCGATCGCCCGCGGAGGACTCTCTCTGGGACTCATCCTCACGGATTTCCTGCAAAAGCCCATCTCCACGATCACTATCCAAAGCTATACGGATATAGCAAAGCAAGGGGAGCTCACGATTACGAGTAAGCTCGGCAAAGCCATCGGAGGAAAACATATATTGCTTGTTGATGATATTGCCGACTCCGGCAAGACATTTCAAAGAGCGATCAAATATTTACAGACATTCCGCCCGGCATCTATCACGACGGCCGCCCTTTTTTACAAACCTCACTCGGTATTCCGTCCGGATTTCTATGCCAAAGAAACCAGTGCCTGGATCCTCCAGCCACACGAAGTAGTCGAGTGGATCACGACGTTTACCACAACGATGACCAAGGAAGGGAAATCAAAAACAGAAATTTATGCATTGTTAAAAACAATAGGATATACTGACAACCAAATCACGTTTGCCCGAACACATTATCCGTATTAGTGTTCCGTACTAGCGAAATTTATTTCGCACCAAATCTATGCAAGACTATCCCGATCTTCCCATCATTGACCCCAAAGAGGCACTGCAAACCATTTCTTCCTCCACCCTCTCCCGTGCCCAAAAACTCCTCGCTTCATCCCTCGTTGCCCAATCCCGATCCTTCACCTATACACCCAAGGATAGCTCCGACAATTTTCTTGTCCTGGACGTTACCCACTTTCTCAACCACCGTATTAACACCAAGCTCATTATGGCAATCGGCGAGGAACTGGCCGCTGCAGCATCTATCCTTCAGCCGGACGTTATTCTTACCGCTCCGTCATCAGGTAATATCCCGGCTATCGCAACCGCTATCCATATGGATCCGGCACCCGATGTCATTTATGCACCGAAAGGCGTACCTATCACAATGCGCGACGTATATCAGGCCCAAAGCAGATCCTATACCCATGGAAAAATTGTCGATCTTTCTGTCGCCAAAGACTGTCTTGCTGCCGGTGCGCGTGTCCTCATCTGCGACGATTTTCTCGATACCGGCAAAACTGCGATTGATCTTCTCCAGATCATCGAACAAGCCGGCGCGGTACCGGTTGGGTTTTGTTATGTCATCGAAAAACCATTTGGTGGACGCGAAAAACTCAAGGAGGCAGGGTTTGCTGACAGCCAAATCATCTCACTCCTGACGATTGACTCCATGCGCCCCGGCAAACTCAAGCTCCGCGGCTTCGACTCCTGGTTCTCTCTTCTGCGAGAGTAACCTCCCAAAGTTTGTAGTAGCGAAGTTTACTTCGCGCTCTTTCGTAATAGCGAAATTCATTTCGCGCCCCTCCATTGACATCCACCATCCACCATATTGGATCTTGACGCTGCCTATTGCATCCACTATTCTCTTTTTATAGGGCTAGACACGCGCCCTTTTTTTGATGGTTATTTTGCAAGTGAATGCATATTCACGAGCTTAATAACCATCAATCCACCAGCAATCGCTCCACGAGCCGCGCTACGAATAGTAGGTAAGGCGTGTGGAAAGATGCGGTGGATGATGCCATCGCTCGGACGCTGTGGCTATTAATATTAATCAATCTCCGGCGCAGAAGAGGAGATACAATGTCTGCAGATACACGACCTGGAGTGTATAATCCGGGGGACTTACATCTCCCCGAGGGAGTAACATTAACTCCAGCAAAAAAGGTCACACTTATCCCGATTCCTATAGCTGGTGTTCTCGTAGAATTTGCTTGACCACCAAAAAATTTTACGACAACCAACAATTTCACAAGCAGATGAAGATGCTACGCTCGCAGAGACAACAGGCTTGACGCATTAATCGCTATGGATTCTGATCATTCATCATTCCTAACAAATCATGAAAAATCTTAATGTGGATCCCACGCTTGTAAGAACAAGTTCTTCTATTCTGCTTCCAGATAGTTGGGGCGGCATAATCTCTGTAAATGTTTCAAGGACACCCAGTGTTACTGTCAAGGGTTGTCCGGTATCAGACGGTGAATCATCTTGCGTTCCTTTCTGTTCTGGTGGGTGGCCCGGACTATGCAGTAAAACATCAGCTGAACTTACTATGCTTATACACACAAACAAGATTAATCCCGCAAGCGCCTGTGGTCCTATTTATGACAGAATCGTAGAGGCTCAAAGAGCCTTAGCAGAGCTGGAAGAAAACGAAGTAGAAAATGGTATACTGTAGCATGGCCCCTCAGGATCTGAAAAACGATCACGACTTTCTCCACCAGGAATTCCTCCGCGACGCGAGAGTCGTTGATCTTGAGCGCGGATACGTCTCCGCTTCCTCGTTTAACCTCCGAATGAAACCGTCCATTCTCGCCGCTGCCGCCCGACTCATTGCCCACGAATTTGCCGATGAGAAAATCGACATCATCCATGGTATCCCCCACTCCGGCAATTATCTGGCGACCGCCGTCGCCCTTGCGTTGGATCATCCGAAGTTGCGTCTCCACAGCTCCCGCAAAGATCAAAATGTCCCCACGACCTGGAAAGATATTTTCCGTGCTGAACTGCGGTCATTTACGACGAGCAATAGCGGCATGTCGGTCTACTCCGGCATCAACCTTTCCTTTGTCCTACCCGGCGACCGCGTGCTCGTCGTCGATGATGTGTGCGCGACCGGCGGGACGGGTGTTGGCATCATCGAGGGCCTGCTCAAACGCGGTGTCAAAGTCGCCGGATTTGCGGTATTATTTGATAAAGTATTTCAGGGGGGACTCGAGGAGGTGAAAAAGCTCGGGATCAAAGTCTACTCCTGCATCCATGTCCTTAAAATCGGCAAACATGACGCAGTTGTGATTGCACAATAACTATGAACACTGAAAATCCACTCGTAAATAGCACACCACCAAGAGAGGCAACAGGTATTTTTAAACGTCTCTATGATCAAATAGTTGGCAACGGCAATCCTGATAAATATTTAGAGCGAGAAGCACCGCCAACCCTAGATCAGCGTTTGCATCGCGAAATAGCCGTTAAGTTAAATCAACCGGATCAACTAAGTTAATATGATCCTCATCATTGACTTTGGCAGCCAAACCGCCCACCTCATCGGCCGCCGTCTCCGCACCATCGGCGTCCCCGTGGGTTATTGCAATCCCGAAGATGCGCTTTCTTATATTAAAGATAACCAGCCCAACGGTATCATCCTCTCCGGCGGACCCAATGACATCAGTCACGACGCCTCTCTTTCCGTCGACAAAAAGATATTCACCCTCGGCCTTCCGATCCTGGGCATTTGCTATGGATGGCAACTCATGGCACACCTTTTGGGAGGAGCAGTCAAACACTCCAAAAAAGAATACGGCCCGGAAGAAATAAGATTTGATAAGAGTATAAGTATTTTTGGTCTTCCTAAAAAAAGGTTATCCGTCATCATGTCCCATGGAGACACGGTCACGAAATTGCCGAAAGGATTTACAGCAGTCGGATCCACGAAGCAAGTCCGCTTCGCGGCCGTCATCAATGAAAAAGTAAAAATGTTTGGCGTCCAGTTTCATCCGGAAGCCGATCATACCCAATACGGTTCAGTGCTTCTTCAAAACTTCGCGATGAACGCCTGCGGCGAAACACTCTCCCCTTTCGTATTGGACCCGAACGGTATTATTCAGTCCATTAAGAAAACCGTTGGTACGAACAAAGTTATCTGCGCGGTATCGGGAGGCGTCGATAGCACCGTTACTGCGTTTCTCATTGGTAAGGCAATCGGCAAAAATCTGATACCGGTCTATGTGGAATCCGGTCTCATGCGGCCGAACACAGATAAGCGGGTCCGCCACATCTTCACCAAGCTCATT
>CAZLDC010000010.1:0-13048 GCA_964558385.1 uncultured Gammaproteobacteria bacterium | reverse complement strand
TCATTGCCGCCAATCTCGTCCTTGTCGATGCACGGAAAAAATTTATGGATGCGCTAAAGGGCATCACCGACCCGGAGGTGAAGAGGAAAACCATCGGCAAGCTCTACATCGACATCTTTCAAAACGAAGCTGCTAAATATAAAGACGCCGCCTTTCTCGGCCAGGGAACAATATATTCTGATGTCATTGAATCGAAGGGCAGCCGCCACGCCTCCCATATCAAATCCCACCATAACGTCGGCGGGTTGCCCAAAGACATGAAGCTCACGCTCCTCGAGCCCTTGCGGAATTTTTACAAAGACGAGGTTCGGGAGTTAGGCCGCCTCGCAGGCCTCCCGGATGATGTTGTCGCTGAGCAACCCTTCCCCGGTCCGGGCTATGCCGTGCGCGTCCGGGGAGAAGTCACCCAAATCCGTCTCGAACAAGTCAAGATTGCCGATAGTATCGTGGTCGAAGAAATGAGGGCCGCCAAACTTTATAACAAAGTCTTTCAATGTTTTTCCGTCATGACCGGCGCGTATTCGACGGCCGTCAAGGGTGATGGCCGGGTATTTGCGGAAGTCGTGGGGATCCGTGCCTACGAATCCCGTGATATCATGACGAGCCAATGGGCACGGATCCCTTACGAAGTTCTTGCAAAAATTTCTTCAAGAATCGTCAACGAAGTCTCAGACGTCTCCCGCGTCGTCTACGACATTACCACCAAGCCCCCGGCGACCATGGAGTGGGAATGAAATATTAAACTCCGTCGCCAGTCCCTCGCCCACAAATGCAAAACATTTTTCATATCCTCTCCATCGATTTGACAAAATACACCACGTGGTTTATTTTGTCTCTACCATGACGACGCTTCGCATGAACCCCCGGAAACCAAAACAAAAAATTGATGACTTGCCACTTACCCGGGAAACAGAGGAAGAAATCGCGACGCTTTGTCAATCGCTGCTTCAAAAGATTGATCGACAAGAACGGTCAGAAAAGTATGCAAAAGTAGCACTGGTATTAAAACTCGTTGGCGCCGGAGCGTTCATCGCTGCCTCGTTTGCCTTCCCTGCTCTCCCCATGGTCCTTAAGCCATTTCTGAACCCAAATCACCACAGCGATGACCCATCCTGGAAACGCTTCAACCTGGGGCTTCTCAAGCGCACCCTCGCGCGCCTTGAACAGGCAAAACTTGTGGAAATTTCCAAAGAAGGTGACGCCGAAATCATCACACTGACTCAGAATGGAAAAAGGCGAGTGCTGAAATTCGCCCTCGATGAAATCACTTTAGAAAAACCCGCTCACTGGGACGAAACGTGGTGCCTTGTTAGTTATGATATACCCCGCCATCTTGACCACCTCCGCGCGTATTTTCGAGAGTATCTACGCGCCTGGCGGTTCTATCCACTACATGAGAGTATGTACCTTCACGCCTACCCCTGTACAAAAGAGCTCGTATTTCTCCGTGAGTATCTCGGTATCGGGAAGTACGTCCGGATATTCCGCGTGGCTGCGATCGAAAATGATCAGATCTTCCGCGACTTCTTTGACGTATAAATGGCTCCGTGTATCACTCAGCAGTTTTCTTTCAATAAAAACAATAGAATATAAATACAGATTTAGACAAAATAAACCACGTGGTTTATTTTATCTACGCGAATACGATTTAGAAAATTAGTCCGAGCAAACGTTTGCTCGATTTATTGAGGTTTATTAATCACAATCGGACGCAATCTGCTCATTTCTTCGAGGGAATACCGGACTCCTTGTACCCCAAGACCCGAGCGTTTAACGCCAAGGAACGGAAAGTGGTCAGGACCCCGCTGGGGACTCCCGTTAATTTGCACGGTTCCGACGTTTAATTGCTTTGCGACGACGATCCCCGCTCCCTCGTCTTTGGTAAAAACACTCGCCTGCAGGCCAAATCGCGAACGATTGACAGTGCCGATCGCCTCATCCATCGACGTCACGGGGATGAGGGAAAGAATAGGACCAAATACTTCGCAGGAACAGATGGTCCAGTTTGGTTTAACGTTTGTCAATATCGTCGGTTCTATGTATGCGTGAGATCGTTTGCCTCCCACCACTACGTTCGCCCCGTTCTTGATGGCCTCTGATATATATCCCTCTATTTCCATCGCTGCTGACTGAGAAACGACCGGGCCCACGAGTTTGGTCTCCGGACTCCTCGGATCGCCCATATGAACGAGCTCCGGGAGTTGCTTCGTGATGACCGTTTGAAGCGATGCAAGCGTTTCAGGCATTCCGAGCACATACTTTATCGCGGTACAGCGCTGCCCGGCGTAGGAAAACGCGCCCTTGATGATCTCACGGGCCGTGAGATTCATATCCGCGTCAGGAAGGATAAGCGCCGGATTATTGCCGCCGCACTCAAACACCAAGGGCTTCATCCCGGCTTTTTTGGCGATTGCCTCCCCGGTGTCCGAACTTCCCGTAAACGTTATACAATCCACCCCCGGATGGGATACGAGATAATCTCCGATCTCTCCTCCCGTCCCCGTGACTGTGGTGAGCACTCCTTCCGGTACTCCGGCTTTGATAAATGCTTGAGCCAAATGCAGAGCGCTGATCCCTCCCTGTGTCGGCGGTTTGAAAACGACCGCGTTACCCATGAGGAGTGCCGGCGCGATTTTGCTCGCGGATAAATTGACGGGGTAGTTAAACGGTGCAATAGCAAGGATTGTCCCCCACGCGACCCGCTCGATGAGTCCGATCCGTCCTTTGTCATACCCGGGGAAATTATCGCTGTCGAGAGTTTCTCCCCGCATCGATTGGGCTTCATCGGCGTAATAGTCGATGAGGTCTGCCGTCCGGACAATTTCGCTCTTAGCTTCCCCCGTGGTCTTGCCGATTTCTTTTGCAAGCACTGTTGTGAGGTATTCTTCAAAATGCCGGATCCAGTCGGCCGCCAAATGCATAATTTTTACACGCTGATTGAGCGGGGTCGCTTCCCACTTCGCCTGACCCGTCTTTGATGCGTCGATCGCAGCGTCAATCTCCTGTGTAGTAACAACCTGCAGTGCACCCACTACTCCATCATCGATGGGAGAATGGATCTCTACCGTTTTTCCGCTGATACTTTCCATCCACTCTTTTCCGTTAAAAAACCGGTAGATGGGCGGCGTCGCGTCATTACGTAATGGTTCAAAAAATTCTTCCGGCATATGATTTTTTTGCTTGTCTCTTGTCTCCTGTCTGTTGTCACTTTTTACTTTCTTATCAACACTATCGCATTCGGGATATTTCTCCCGGGTCCTGCTTTATATCCATTGTACCAGAGTGCCGTCGACCCGCCACTGTCCAGATTAATCGCGTTTTCCACGCCCATCGTTTTGAGCACGTGAGCCACTTCCGCTACCGTCGCGCCGTGGACGACACCGATGTAGACGGTCGTTCCCCGGCTCCCCACGAAACTGCGCGACCCCTTTGATCCTTTCTTTGGATCATCATCGCCGCCAAACTGGACGTTGCCGCCCATGAGAAGTAACGGTTGATTTGCGATCACCCCATCAGCTCCCGTATCTCTCCCCCACTCCAGGGACTTGGCTACAAACCGGACGGATCCCCCCAAAAATATCACCGCCGGCACGGTACTATAGACGTTATTTGCGGAGTTAAAGTACGTCTTGTTTTTATTCATGAGGAGTGTGTCAAAGGAGTTCGTTTTTCCGGCACAACTCGGATATTCCTTAGGACAAAAGTATGATCCATTCACCCCTGCATACCCACCGCTACGGGAAATATACTCTGCTAAGGGCAACGTGGGACAATCATTTCCGCAGTCTTTTTCCGATGCCGTATCGACAATGATTTTAGTCGACGATAAATCCGCGGCAATCAGATCAACGAGATACGTACCGAATTCATTTTTCACCGATTGACGGCGATACCCTCCACCCGGCAGGGTATTGTCCGCAACCACATTTGCCGGGATTGGGCTTTGTGCGATCACGGCAAGTTTTGCTCGAAGCGCCTTGGTGTCGCGCGCCATAGCGTCAAGCGTTGCTGAAGCCGACGCGTACTCGCGCTTGGACAGCTGAGTTAATACTCCCGAAATCGATGCATTAAATACACTCCCGTCCTTCGTCAATTCCTTGAGCGACAATACTTCCTCATACATCTCGACGGTTTTCCCATATGTTTTCTCGATAGCAGCAATGGTCGCTTCCAACGTTTTATTCTTTACAAACTGGTCTTCTTGTTGAATTGCCGCCAATGATTTCCTTGTTTCTTCATGGGCCATCCCCTCTGACGCCAGACTCTCCCGAAGAGTACCGATACGTTGATATGCATACAGAATCCCTGCTCCCATGAAACACAGGGCAACGATCAGAATGGGAATGGTAGGGAGATGGGAAAAGAACTTTTTCATAGGATAAGTGTACGGTTAGTTGCACCTTGCCCACAATCCCCGTTTTTCTTGCCGCGCCTCTCGCTCCCCGTCACGAAACAGGTCCCGATGGGTAACATCCGGTGGGACGGTATCGACACGCGCAAAGCCCTGACGCACTAAATAATCATTAACGAATACATCTCCAATATACACATGCCTCAGGAGTCTCCCGTATTTATCCGTATCAGAAATATCTCTCACGAGTCTTACGGTCTTCCCGTCGACCAGTCTCACGTTCTCTTCTTTTGCTTCTTTCCCGAAACATTGCACTGTGAGTCTCGGATCCACACTTTCCGGCGTATCGATCCCGATGTAACGGACTTTCCGTTTGTCGGAAAGCTCAATCGTATCCCCGTCTATCACCCGTCCCACGCTCGCCGTTTCCTCACTGCCAATGACTATACCTGATGACGTCGCAACACCTGCTGAAATTTCGGATTGTTTTGTTGGAAGTAGTGTTGAGGGTTTGGAAAACAACGGCGTGTTATACCCTAATGCGCTCAGTCCCCCAAGGATAAAAATCACCGCATATTTCATCCACCGTTTCATGAACTCATTCTATCATCGTTAAGGCGCGGGTAGGTTTTTTGTTTCGAAGTGCCCCTCGGAAAGACTCGGGCTGAGCGTTCTTGCTTGCCCTGAGCAAAGTCGAAGGGACGACACGAGAACACGGAATGCCGACCTAAGCGCCAACTTTCAAATACAAGTGCGGGTGACGCGCGCGAGGGTTCCCATCGACCGCCCGCAGCCCTTAATCTTGATACCCAAATCAATATTATAAATCCGTAGGGTTTGGATGCGGTCAGAAAATACTTATAAACAATAAGAGGATAAGGGCAAGGACGTCGGATGGGAAACAAGCGCGGCAGGACCCGCGTCAATCATGACCGCTCCAAATACTGTCCCGTCTCCGTGTCGACCGCAATCGTATCCCCTTCTTTGATAAAAAGTGGGACCGTGACAGAGAGCCCCGTCTCCAGCTTCACGACCTTACCTGCGCCCGACACGGTATCCCCGCGCGCACCTTCCGTCGCCTCAGCGACAAGGAGCCGGACTTTCTTGGGAAACCGCAGCCCCAACACATCATCTTCATGGACGAGAAGTTGGTAGGTATCATTGGCTTTGATATACGGCAGGTAGTCAGACAGCACGCTTTCGCTCACCTGATACTGCTCATAGGTGAAATTTTCCATGAAGACATACGCGTTGCCTTCCTTATACAAATACTGCGCTTCATGGGTTTCGACAGGTATCTCCGTGACATTCTCCCCGGATTTGAAGGTGAAGTCCTGCACTTTACCGGTTTTGAGGGATTTGAGCCGGGTGCGCACAAATGCACTTCCCTTCCCGGGATTGACGTGCTGAAACTCGACAATTGCGTGCGGTTCACTTTTAAACTCTATGACCCCGCCCTTTCTGAATTCTGCGGTGGATATGGTAGACATATATAGTAAGTGTACTCCAATGGCCGCATCCAATAATATCTTTATCGTTATTTTCTTTGAAGATGCGGCACAAAGGGCCGTAACCGTAAACACCAAGGAAGTTGTTTACGGACGATCCCTATGAAAAACTCCCGGCCTCGGGAGTATTCCCTATTATCCCAAAATAACCGTTTGGCTGCAACTTGTATACAATGAATATTTCGACCTTGACTCCAAAAGTTAGAAAGTTTACAATATGGAAAAGTAAACATATGGCACCACAACTCATTCCCAATACCAATCAGGAAGAGTGGCTCAAGATCCTTGGCAAAGGCATGGTCACGATCCCGAAAAGATGGCGAGACGATCTCGGCATTGCCGAAGGGGATATCATAAAAGCCACAAAAAATGGCAAAAACGTCGTGCTTTCCTCACCGAAGTCCCGCGCTGTCCCTTACCGTATCTACACCGACGAAGAAATCAAAACATTTATAAAAGACGATCAACTGTAGGGCGTATCCCCATGAAAAAGGTTTTCTTTGATGCATCCGTCATCATCGCGGCCATCCTTTCCCCTACCGGCGGATCAGCAAGACTCCTCGGATATGCGAAGAATAAGAAAATACTCGCTATCACTTCACAAACCGTCATTGATGAAATCATTGACCATACGGAAAAAATCCATACATCACCGGTAGAAATCTTCTTGTTTGTGAAAGAATCAGGACTCCTTGTCCGGGAGCGGATAACACAAACGGAGTTTGGAAAAGTATCAACCCTCGTGGACTCGGACGATGCACACCTCGTGGTGGGAGCACGGGAAGCCACGTGTCGCTATCTGGTCACCTTGGATAAAAAACACCTCCTCCGGTCTGATGTCCGTAAAAATGTGGCACCTCTGCGCGTCGTTAATCCAAAGGAACTACTGAATAAACTTTCCATCTAATATCCCCGCCCGCTTCTACACGCTATAATGCGTGAGTATGAAGAATTTATCTCAAGACGAGCGCAAGCTCCTGCTCATTCAGGGCCTCGATATCCTGGCCGCGTCACTGGCCGGGATCTTCGTCACGGTCTTTTTCTTCGCCCATGGAGATCTGAAAATTACGACCATCTATAACATCGCGGCGTTTGCCTCCATGACGTTTTTTTATGGATCATCGGGATTTCTTCTCCGGTATGTTTCCTCAGGTACACTTATGAAAATCAGCTTGGCGGCAGGATCTCTTTTTTATCTTCTGCTGTTTTTTCTCAAAGACCAAAGCATCGCCTACGTCATTCCGCTGGGGATTCTGTCGGGATTCTCCGGTGGCATCTACTGGGCGACGTATAATCTGAACCAATACATTCTTGCCCACGCCGGGCATCGGGTGTCTTTCTTTGGTTGGACAGGAGCCGTATTTAATTTGGCTAACGCCCTCGGTCCTGCCATAGGGGGACTGATCATCACCGTAGTTGGAAAAACCTCGTTGGGACTAACCAACGGCTATCTCCTGTTATTTTTCCTCGTTGCCCTCATCAACATCATCACTATTTTTGTGATCGGTAAGCTTCCTGCGCATGGATCTCTGGATTTTTCGTACCGCCATATTTGGGAACATCAACGACCAAGACGCTGGAAGCTCATACTGGGACAAAACGCGGTGTTAGGTTTATTTGATATCGCATTAGGAACCGTCACGGGTATCTTATTTTTTGTCATCATAAAAAATGAAGCGGATTTGGGATTCGTCCTGACCATGGCATCCGCTATCGCAATCATTGCCAATCTCTATGCGATTCCACTTCTCACAAAGCACCCATCTGCCTATTGGATCGGAGTCATTGGATCAATTCTTTCCATCGTCATATTTGCGTTCCATCAATCGATAATCGGTGTATGGGTGTATATCGTCATTTCAGGACTCACCGTTCCGATATTTAATAACAAACTGTCGACTGTTTACTTTACTATACTGGATGAAGCAAAAGGAAGCTGGCAGCAAAAATATCACTTACTCCTCGAGCGTGATATTGTCTTAGGAGTCTTTCGAACCGTGAGTTTTATCGGACTTTTTGTATTTCTTCAATTCGGACCGGAAATTCAACTGGTCAAAACCTGGTTGTATCTCCTTCCCGTCCTACCCCTAGCTCTCGCCTTGTTACTCCAAAAAGCAATTGCGACAACCGATTAATCTCCCCCCTCCCCCACCGGGAAAAACATCGTGTCGGCAATATCAGTAACATCCGCAAATAGCATTATGAGCCGGTCAACACCTATAGCAATTCCGCTGCACTCAGGAAGCCCCATGTTCAACGCTTCAATGAAATCGTGATCATAATCATAGGAAGTTTTTCCCAGTCGCTTGATCTCCTGTAATTCTCTCTTAAATCTCTCCTCTTGCTCGCCCGCGTCCGTGAGCTCGCTATAGCAGTCCCCCATCTCAAGTCCTGCGATGTAAAATTCAAACCGCTCGGCATACCGCGGATCGCCGGCTTTCTTCTTGGATAACGCTGCCATCGATGAAGGGAAATCGTAGAGAATGGTGGGCTTACCTTGCCCCAGATGCGACTCAATTTCATTGAGCAGTATCTGGTTATACAGTTGTTCCCATGTCGTGGTCGCATCTACGGAATATCCTTTTTCTTTGGCGATGACCCGTGCTTGCTGATCATCCAAAAAATTTATCGAAATCGACATGAGCATATTTTTCAAATGCCTGAGCGACGGATAGCCTCTCCCACGGATGTGTCAAGTCAATTGATTTCCCTTGATACTGTATGATTAATGAATCCTTGTTTAAAGCTTTGGCAATGGAAGCCACGAGCATTTCCGTGTCCGTCATGATATCCCGGTAATCCGCCCCCACACGATAAAACTCTAGAATCGTAAACTCCGGATTATGAAGCGGTCCTCCGGTCTCCATATTTCGGAAGCTTTTCGTGATGGCATAGCAGTTGCCGATTCCTGCGACCATCAGTTTTTTAAGCGGTACTTCCGGTGAGGTGGATAGATACATGGGCACTCCCTGCCGGTTGCGGTCCAGGAGGGTTGTTTCAAACAGCTCGAGATGCGATTCCGCAGGAGGGTGGGTAATGAGGATCGGGGCTTCGACTTCGTGGAACGCTTGATCATCAAGAAACCGGCGTATCGCTTTGATCACCTTCTCGCGGATAAAATATCGTTCCCAAATACGTGGATCTTTCTTTAACCGTTGCCATGTGTTCATGATAAACGAGCGCGAGTGAGGCGAACCATTTTGAGCACTGTCATGCGCAACTTCTCCAGGTTCTCTATGAGGCCATTCCTCCGCGTTCTGTACCATTATCGCACAGAAACCACCCAAGAGATAAGCCTTCTTGACGGATGCGCAGAAATGGTGAGCGCTCGCGAAGCGCTCGACACGATCAAAGAAAGCGAAGAATCTTTGCTTTCTCCTTGAGCTCATTAAACCATGGCTGGAGCTTTTCGCCGATGTGGGCGTCCAGAATCGCTTGCTTCGCTTCCTGACGAAGTGACGCTGTTTCTGTCGCGACGAGCGTCGCGCGATTCGTCGCGATATAGTTATCAATATCTCCTTCAGTTATCGTCAGATCTTTTCCTAAAATTTTCTGAACGGTCAACTGCAGGCTTATCTGCCGGTCAAACTCGTCTTTGGAAAGCCCCTGAATCTTGAGTATTTCCTCCAGACTCATGCCTCCTCCTAACCCCTGCACGATTTCATCTTCCCGTGCTTTTACTTCCGCGGGGCTCAGGTTTACTCCGGATTTTCCCGCTTCTCCCTCAATAAGTTTTTCGCTGATCATCCCTTCAAGCGTCTGCTTTCCGTAACGGTCCACAAGCACGCGGTTGAGCTCCCAGCTCCACACAGGCCGCCCGTCAACGACCGCCGCGACCAACATACCTTTGTTAGCAAGGAGTAACGCGGATAGCGCAAGAAGTCCGATGATTAGATAGAGAACTTTCGTATTAAACTTGGGTTTCGCGGTCATCGGGGTTGTTTCATTATTGAAACTCGAAGTCATCGCCATATTCGCTACTGTTTCTTTTTTCACTGATGTTTTCTTCTTTGCGATTTTTCGTGTTGCCATAGGGATTTTAAAATTAAAACTGTAAACTGTAAACTTTTGAGGAGTTTACATTTTAAAGTTTAAAGTTTGAATGAATATATCTCCACTCAGATCAATATCGCCAAAGCATACCATAATCAACTTTCAATCACAACAGACCGCTTATACCCGTGATACAGGACAAATCCGATGGAGGACACAGTGGCTGCAGTCCGGGTTTTGCGCTTTGCAGACCGCTCGGCCATGATTGATAAGAAGGTAGGTTGTCTGAAACCAATCTTCTTTGGGTAATACATCCATAAGCTCCCGTTCAATTTTCACCGGATCTGCGTCTTTCTTGTAATCCACTTCTGTCTTAAAGCCTGGCTTTGGCTCTGGAAAGCCTGGCTTTGTGAAATGCATTTCTTTTTTGCCTCCAATCGTATCCAGATCTACAAGCCGCAACCGCTGGGAGAGCCGCAGGACGTGGGTATCCACGGCTATTCCTTCGACAACACTATACGCATTTCCTAACACGACGTTTGCAGTTTTTCGCGCAACTCCCGGAATCGTCAACATCTCCGCCATCGTTCGCGGAATCACGCTTCCAAATTTTTCTTGAATAAGCTTGGCCGCCGCTAAGATATTCTTCGCTTTGTTGTGGTAAAACCCAGTCGACTTGATATCCTGCTCAAAGGTACTGAGGTCTGCATGCACATAATCCTCAAGCGTTGAGTACTTCTTGAACAATCGTTCAGTTACTTTATTGACCATCACATCCGTGCACTGTGCCGAAAGGATGACTGATACCAATAGTTCCCAGGAATTGCTGTATCGCAGAACAATTTTTGCATCCGGATATGCCGCCCGAAGCCGCGATATGACTTGCGCAACACGTTCCTTTCTTGTTTCCACTGACTCTCCCCTTGCCGCACTGTTCATAGATGGCTACAATGATACCATACACACCATTGTCATTCCGGGCTTGACCCGGAATCCATCTTCTTATAAAGATTGGATCCCGGCTCGGTGGCCGGGATGACATACAGGATGAAATTTCAATTCCCGCACTTTTCCCATCGAATTCCCTCACGAGTGCTTTCTAGCCTCGAAATAACACTTTTATGGATAAGCCTGATTTCTCTTTTTGTAGTCAACCTGATTGCCACACAAGCCCTCGTGCCGCTCCATTGGAAGCCACTTATGGAATTGTTTATGAATCCATTTTCCGTTTCTCGGCACACGGATCTGGCAAAAACGCTATGGGAATATGGCCAACGGGAACCGGCACGCAAGCTGATGGCTTCTGCCGAGGTGCTATCGTCTCCTTTGGCGCTAAACGGAAATGGCGGCGGCACGGTCAATGTCCTGGGGGTTACAACACGTCCAAAGGATACCCTTTTCCAATGGGAACACCAAGATGAGGCACTCAAAAACGAATACACGCGTTGGCAAGTGATCGCCGCAGCTAAACCTGACTACCGCGATGCCTACCTGCGCCTGGCAACACTTGCCTACCAGCTGGGAAACCTTGATGCGTCAAAACAATGGATACATCGTGCTCTGGAGCTTGATCCGAATTATTCTGAGGCAATAAAGATCTCTGTACTCCTTCAGTAGTAATTGACGAGCTTATTTTTCTTCCTTAGCTTCTGCTTTTGCCTTGTCCGCCGGGGCTTCTCCCTCTGCGGCCGGTGCAGCTGCCTCGCCTTCTGCCGGGGTCGCGACCGCTGCGGCTTCTGCTGCTTTAACGGCCTCCGCAGCAGCTTCTGCTTCAGCTTCCTTGGTAATGAGAGATCCTATCTTTACCACGGTCAGCTCTGCATCAGACATAACCGTGAGTCCTGCGGGAACCTTGAGATCTTTCACTTTCACTTCCTGTTCTACTTCAGTGAGGTTCGTCACATCGACCTCAATCTTTTCTACGAGATCCGTCGGGAGCGCTTCTACTTCCAGCTCATCGAGAATCGACAGCAATACGCCCCGTTTTTCCGCTACTGCCGGTGACTCCCCCACAACCTCAAGCGGAACTTTTGCGTGTACTTTCTCTTTGAGGTCTACCTGGTGAAATTCTACATGAAGAATCGCTCCCGTGACGGGATGCTTCTGGACCGTATGGATAAGGACATGCCGGACCGCTCCCCCCACGGAAAGCTCAACGAGTCCCGTCTCCCCTGCTTCCGCGTACGTTTTGGCAAACGCTTCAGATCCTACCGTCAGAGACACGCTCTCTACCTTTTTTCCGTAGACAGTCGCCGGAAGCTCACCGGCTTTGCGCAGTTTTTTTACTTTTCTCCCAAGCGAGTCCCGTTTTGTGGCGGATAATGAATGCTTCTTCATAGAATACTGAATTTTCGTTTATCGATATTAGATATTCGTAATCGATATTCGATAACGTTTTTCGATTTTCGATACAACGATGTTCTATTTTCCAAAAATAACAATAAACTCCTTCGATTGGTCAAGATCCGTATTGTATCGGAGTTCCTTCGCGTTTGCAAGGAATCCGTCCATGACGCTCATCCGCACTATCCCCTGGGACTGCGCCGTCCACACAGCAGGGTAGCCGATGACCGTCTCAAGCGTCGTATTGGTCATCCCCGGCTGCTTGCGTAAAGTATGGATGAGTGTTGAGCCGGCATCCGACAGCCGTACCTCTTGAACGCGTCGGTACGATATCCCCACCCGCCGCTCGTGACCAGGCGCAACCGTAAAAGCGACCGCCGTGACTCCGGCGTTTTGCCTGGACTCCCCGGCTTCGCGATACGGCAGCACACGGCTCGACCGCTTCACGGCTTTCTCCCCGACCTCAAGCCCGTCAAGCGTCACAGAAGTGACCTGCGCATCGGGGGGCAGATAGATGCGTAGATACCCAAGATACACTCCCCCGCCGGAGAGCGCACTGTCATCGCCGGATGAGTTGCGATACGTCACCGTCACCATGCCGTGTATCATTCCGTCCTGATCGACGTCCACCCGGTCTCGGATGGAGCGGCCAATATAAAAATTCGCTTTATTAACTCCCATGTTCGATTCTACAAGCGCAATGCTGTTTGCCCGGCATCCATCGCCCCCTGGGTCACAGGAGGTCTTCGGCTCGAGTCCGCCGGTCCATCCGGCCATCTGGGCAACCGAATGAGCGCTCCCCCCGGGAAACCATACCTGGATGTCACCGCGTACGAGCGCCCGCTCAAAGCCT
>CAZLDC010000009.1:14316-16963 GCA_964558385.1 uncultured Gammaproteobacteria bacterium | reverse complement strand
GGAGCGCTGACCCATTTTCCTATTTTGCAACGCAATCACTCGGAAAAAAAGTGATTATGGCAGCTGGGGATGTGAAAGACGGACAGAGGGTATTTGATGTGGTTGCCAAGTATGAAATTGAGTATATATTCCATCTGGCAGCGCTTGCGACCGTGCCTGTCGCGTATGATAATCCCTTGGAGACGATTGCTACAAACGTCCTGGGAACGACCCACGTGCTTGAAGCCGCCAGACGAATTTCCCGGGTACAAGCGGTGATCGTAGCCTCGTCTGATAAGGCGTACGGCAAATCGGATAAACCGTATGAGGAGACTGATCCCCTTCGCGGTGATCATCCGTATGAAGCATCGAAGTCCTCTGCTGATCTCATCACCCTGGCATACGCGAAGACCTACCAAACCCCGGTCGTCGTCACGCGGTTTGGAAATATCTACGGCGAAGGGGATTTGAACTTCAATAGGATCATCCCCGGCGCATTTAAAGCGATATGTACCAATTCGATGCTTGAGCTTCGCAGCGACGGCACATTTGTGCGCGACTACGTGTACGTCAAAGACGTTGTGCGCGGATATCTCCTTCTCCTTGATAACATAGAGCAGACTCAGGGAGAGGCGTTCAATATATCATCAGGAGAATCGCTGAATGTCTTGGATGTGCTCAAGATGATCGAAGCAACGTTGGGAAAGAAAATAAACTATAAGATTATCAACACGCAGAAGAATGAAATACCCTACCAGTCGCTTAATTATGAAAAAGTAAAATCATTGGGGTATTCATCTCGATATAGCCTCTCGAGCGTGCTGCCATCCGTCTCTGTTTGGTATAGTAATTCTATCGGTAAATGAGTTTTGGTTCCTATCAGTCGGATAGTTGCGATAACGCTTGTGTCAACAGAGGAATTTTGTTGGTTGGAATTCCCCCAAAATTAATTCGGCTATTTGAGAGCAAGTAAATTCCATACAAGTCTTTAAGTGTTTTAATATGTTTCTGGTTTAAATATAACAGACTAAACAAACCCTTTTCTCTCAGAATGTGGTGAAATCTTATTCCACCATATTTGGCAAATACGTTTCGTCTCCTTTGAAGAAGATCCTTCATTTCGTCCAATTCCGTTAGCCACTGCGTTTTGAGCCCATTGTTATTGAATATTATTTTTGCGATTAATTCACCAAACGCAGGTGGATTGGAATTGACGATTCTGAATAATTTTTGCAAATGTTGTTCGGTAATAATTTTTTCGGATGGGGAGAAACATGAAAGTAATAACGCTCCCGTTCTCTGTTGGTAGAGCGTCATGTTTTTAGAATATGAGAGTATAACAAACACAGGTAGTCCGTGTTTCAGACAAAGTCGGATAGGATAGCAATCCTTTTCGAGGGACTCGCCAAGGCCCATGTATGCGAAATCAAAGATCACCCGATGACGACCTTTTAGGAGATGGGGAATCAAGTCATTCCACTGCCTTTCACTAGGATTTACCCCCGTCGGATTATGTGTGAGGCCCCCGTGAAATAACACATAGATGGAAGGATGCTTTTTAAGCTCGTCGATCAGCGCGGGAAGATGAAAATTGGTATGACTGTCAACATGATCATATTCCGTAATTGAAAATTTTAAGTATGAAAAGATTTTTTTGTGATTTTCCCACGTTGGATTACTCAAAAGGATACGGGGATGTTTCTCATGTGAAGCGATAAAGCTTCCGAGAATAAATAATCCATTTGTTCCTCCTGCTACGCCCTGCTTAGCCGTATTTGACCCAAGCTGACTATAAAGGGTAGTACCGAATACGAGTGAAGACGAATGTTCCAAAAATTCCTTATCTCCAGCAACCGGTAAGTAATTAAAATTATCAAATTTAATTTGTTTAATCACGTTTTGTACTACCGGAAGCACATACGGCTTGCCATCTTCGTCAACGATTACTCCTATGCCACCGTTAATTTTATTGACTCGCGGATCGGCAATGAATTCCTTATTCAGGTTAAATATTTCATCAGGAACAAGAGGTTGAAGCTTAGTCATAACGTAATATATCCTCTTTTTTTATTGTCGAAAATTGGGATTGGTAATATTGTATCATGGTCAGAAGCGAAGTATCGAAATCTGTGAAGATTAGATTGGGAAGTTCAGTTCGTAATCTGGTGATATCACACGTATATTCCTTATTCCAGCCGTCTTGTTTAATTATAATTGGTATTTTTTTTTGTGTGAGATAAATTATTTTTCGGGCTATTTGTTGGAGATTGATTTGCCTACCGCTGCCCAAGTTATAAAAATTGTAGGAAGGGTGATGATTGATAAAAGAATCAATAATAGTAATACAATCATCTACATAGAGGTAGTCAAAATATACATTTTGTCGAATCGTAATCGGTAGCCCTAATAGCGCTTTATAGATAGAATTGGAAATAAAACGTAGCTGGTAGTCTTCATACTTCCCATAAACGCCAAATAATCGTAGATTGACGATATCCCTCTGATGTTCGATATATGTGGAGCAAAGATATTTTGAAAACCCGTAATCATCTATGGGAACGCTTTTGTTGAAATCTGACTCTTTTACTTTATGAAGATTTTGTCTTTTGTCATATTCCGCTCCCGATCCTAAGAAAATCATCGATTTAAAATATTTTTTGCAGCGTAC
>CAZLDC010000009.1:0-14306 GCA_964558385.1 uncultured Gammaproteobacteria bacterium | reverse complement strand
GATGTTGAAAAACATTCGTAAGTTAATATCCAAAACACGAGCGTCACTCGATGTTTTTCGTGTTCCTCCGACATTCGCACAATGAAGGACGGTGTCGATAGAGCGCTTCTGAAAATATGTTTCAACAGCATATTGATCTGTGAGTTCCAGTTCATTGTGTGTAGGAGCAAAAAATTGATATTTTGAAGATAATTTAGCGGTAATATGTTTTCCGATGAACCCATTCGCTCCCGTCAGAAGTATATGTTTTTTCATACTCACTTCAGATCATCGCGGATTGTATCCATTTCTGCTGTGGATAAAAATGGGAACATGTCGTCAATCGGTGTTGACACCATAGTCCCGTCCGGCAGGCTTTTGGATGTGACTGTTGGGGCGACCGTTTGCCATTTTTTGCACTTAATCTCGCAAAGCAGTGGGCCGCTATGACTGAATATTTCCGGAAGAACCTTCTTTAAAGTCATATTGTCTTTCGCAAGAAAATATGGAAGCCCGTACGCATCGGCTATTTTTTTCAGATTTGGAAAACCCAAACCCGTTTCCTTGCTTTCCCCAATGTAACGCTCTTCAAAGTACGTTTTTTGAGTAATTCTAATTGATAGGTACCCATCATTGTTTAAAACAAAAATTTTGATAGGAAGTGAATTTACCGCGATTGTTCCCAATTCATGAATATTCGTCTGCAATGATCCATCTCCCGTAATGCAGATCACGTCTCTGTTTTTTCCGGCAACCGCGGCTCCGATACTTCCCGGTAGATTATATCCGAGCGGTGCAGTTGCGCCAGGCAACATTAGCCGCTGACCTTTTTTAATCTTTACAGCTTGTGAGACCATATAGTAAGGAAATCCGGCATCCGAAATGATGATATCCCGATTAGAGCAATGCTTTGATATTTCCCCGATAGCAAAATACATGTTACAGGGTCCGGTGCTATTGGCATACTCCGGAAGGCATACGGGGTATTTGTACGTCAGTTTTTTCAATTTCTTTCCCCACTGAGTATCAAAGTTGAATACTTTGTTTTGAGCAGATTTTAGAAATTTTTGGATGAATAATCTGGCGTCAGATTCAATCAATATATCGATAGTAATGGTTTTTTTCTTGTGTTCTTCGATATCAATATCGACAACGACTTTTTTTGAATTTGGTGAAAATTTATCATATTCAAAACCGATTAATTGTACCGGTAGGCGACAACCTATGCTTATAAGCACATCGCAATGCTGGATTGCTATATTGGCAGCTCGATGACCTTTCATGCCGACTATCCCAAGATAATGCGGATCATCGTGGTCCATCAGGTCAGCGATCAAGTTTGAGGATACGACCGGAATATGAAGAAAGTTCATTAATTTGAGGAATATGTCGATTGCTTTCGAAAGCCTTATTCCATGACCAGCGAGAATAAGTGGCTTTTTGCTTGCTCGCAGTAATGATATGACGTCCTGTATCTGTTTATCTGGCGGTTCACGATCAGCGATGATGTTTTTCTCATCCGGATTAAAGCCAATGAGATTATCGGGATTGATCAAGGCTCCTTGAACATCAAGCGGTACATCAAGCCAGACAGGCCCCGGACGGCCGGACTTAGCGATATAAAGCGCCTTCTCTAGGTGATATCGGATTTTCTCCGGAATATTGATCATTTCCGCGTATTTCGTGATACTTTGTACGATGGGGATGATATTTGCTTCTTGTGGTCCAAATTGTCTTAGTCCCAGTATGCCGGAGTGATGGATCGTTTCTTTCCTCTTATCCTGTCCGGAGATAAATATACAGGGGATGGAGTCTTGCCATGCGCCTAATAGTCCTGTAATGGCATTTGTTCCACCAGGACCTGTCGTGACCAATGCTGCGCCGATATTTTCCGTAATTCTGGAGTATGCTTCAGCTGCCATTGCGGCGGCTTGTTCATGGTGATGGCTAATATATTTTATTTGCTTATGGAGTGCGACCGAATCATTTAGATGCATAGCGCCACCGCCTGCAACCATAAAGATATGGGATACCCCTTTTTTGTATAAAAAATCTATGATGAAATCAGATACTCTGATCATACATGTGTTTCACGGATAATCGTATGGATAGTATCATAAATAATTGACGTATCCACTTTATAACAGAGAAATTGAATCCCGATGTTGCGGAACATGGCAAGTTCTTTTCCGTCATGGAATAAGCATCCGACTGCCTTCTTTTTTGCTTTTGCGCGATTGGTGATTTTTGCTAATGTATCGAAAACAAGCGGGTTTTTCGTATCGCCGGGAATTCCGAGCATGGAGGAAATATCATAAGTGCCGACGTAGACGAGATCCACCTGTTCATCATTAATAATATCATCGATATGTTGAATCCCGGCTTTTCCTTCTATGATCAATCCAATGAAGGAGTTTTCATTTTGAATGGTAGTGAAGTCCTTCGATGAGCGATATCCACCCGCTCGAGTATAAGGATTTAGACTCCTATCTCCGATGGGTGAAAATTTTGCGTAGCGGACTGTTTTATTCCTATCTTCGATGGTTTCGACATGAGGAACGATGATGCCCTCCGCAGAAGTTTCTAGAGCGCGGAGAATATCGGATTCGTCATTTCTAGCAACTCTTATAAGCGGAAAACAACCTTCTGCTTCCGCGGCGATCACCATATTTCCCGCGAGATGAAAATCCATTGCACCATGCTCCATATCAATGATGACGAAATCCAACCCGGCTTTGGCAACGATATTGATGACCTCAGGTGAGGGAATTTCGCACCACGTTCCTATGACAATTTCGCCTTTGGCGAGTTTCTTTTTTAGATTTTCATTTGAACGCATAGTTAAAAATAGGAAATTACGTCGACTTTATTTTTTTGGGCGATAGACATCGCGACATCCACAATAAGATCTTCCTGTCCGGCAACGACTTTTCTTTTGCCAAGTTCCATAAGGATATCCCGGACATCTACGTGGAATTGTTCAGCCGCTTTTTTAGCATGCGGAGCAAATCCTGAAAAAACTCCGGCCAAGCCGCTCGTGAGCGTAATGGTGCTGATCTCAATAGGATTTTTCATGATAGGGGCGATGATGTGTTCACTATTATCCATCATTGTATATAAATCAAGTCCGGTTTCATATCCCAGTTTATGAAGTACTGCGGTGACGACTTCAATCTGACAATTGCCTGCACCAGCGCCCAATCCACGGGATGTTCCGTCGATAATCGTTGCACCTGCCCTTACTGCAGCTACGGAGTTTGCTATAGCAAATCCCAGGTTATTATGTGGATGAAAACCTACGGGTATGTTTAGCCCACCGGCGAGCGTGCTGACTTTTTCCGTTACATCCTCGGGAAAGTACGCACCCGCCGAATCCATGAGAATGATTGCCATAGCACCATACTCCTGCATCATTTTCGCTTGTTCCAATAAATCATAGGCGGAAATCATATGGGACATCATCAGAACGCCGTACGTATCCAGACCTTTGTTTCGAGCAAATTGGATGTGCTGTCGGGTGACGTTCGCTTCGGTACAATGAGTTCCAACCTGCAGCGCTTGAATACCAAAAGAAATGGCGGGTTCCAAATCGTTTTTTATTGTGCCAAACCCTGGTATGAGAAAAGCACCAAGTTTTGTTTTTTTTAATGACTTTTTAGCTGTTAATAACATTTCTTTATCAGAAAGGAGTGATATACCCAGTTGTAATGATGAAGCTCCTAATCCGTTTCCATGCCCGACGGTAACGAGTTCTGTTCCTGCTTTTTCGGCGCCTTCGGCATATGAAGTGATATGGCCTGCCGTGAACTGATGCTTCATGGCGTGTGAGCCATCGCGAAGCGTGGAATCGAAGATGGATATATGTTTATTCATTTAGTTGACTCCTTGGAGTTTTCGTTTCGCATACGCTTCCGCAACCGCAATTGCTGCACAGTTGATGATGTCTAAGTTACCTGCATAGACAGGCAAATAATCTCCGCGGCCAACTACTTCTATCATGGTCGTTACTCTATTTGTTTCGAATACAGGTCCTCGTTTGAGTTTATATCCCGGAACATATGATTGGATTTTTTCTACAACTGCGTGGATTTCCTTTGTGAGCGCATCGATATCCGGATGTTCAATTTTTGCATAGATGGTGTTATGCATGAGGATAGGAGGATCTGCGGGGTTAAGAATAATAATTGCTTTTGATTTGGGTACGGGAGTCAGTTGTCTGATTCCTTCTCCCGTCGTTTGGGTATATTCATCGATGTTATCCCTCGTTCCCATTCCCGCTGATTTAGAAGAAATACTTGAGACGATTTCAACATACGGTGTATCGGGATGAACCTTGAGAATTGCGAGGATCAATGGAGTGGTCGCTTGTCCTCCACAGCTGACCATATTGATTTCTTGCTCTTGTAGACATTCTTCAAGATTAATAGTTGGGATGCACATTTTTCCGATTCGAGAAGGAGTCATATCAATGGTAAATTTATTTAACTTCTTTAGGATCGGTGCATGAATTTCGTGAGCTTCTGCTGATGTGGCGTCAAACACGATGTCGCAGCAGTCAGGATGTTGTTGAATTGTTTTGATAGATAGCGTTGAAGTGGAGACGCCCATCAGCTTTGCCCGTTTTATCCCTTCGGAGTTTGGATTTTTTCCGGTAAACATCGCACATGTAAGAAAATGAGATCGTTGGAGTTTAATAAGCAGATCAGTCCCGATATTTCCCGTTCCGATGATGCCAACGTTTACTTTTTTCGAAATCATAGATTGTGATAATTAATATTGCCTATATCATAGGCTATCGTACTGTTGATCGCAAGGTTGCGCGTTGTAGCCAATCGGTCATATAGGGAGGTTTCATTTTCGATGAAAAAGTGGTTTTGTTGGATGGTTGACGAATGTGAAATGGTTCCTTTCGAAATGATAACTAATTCACAAAATGATACGTGCAATCAATCGGTGCAAAAGTATTGATATCCCACTCAGCTCTTGTCATCAATGTACAGATAGTGTACATTTATGTATAGTATGTTAACACAAGATCAAGCGGATAGGCTTGCAGTTGAACATAATACGGTTGCCGATAATATTCTCAAAGAACATTATCAGATGTACATCTTGGATGTTTTTTTTAAGTCATCTTTTGAAAAGGATTTGGTTTTCAAAGGAGGAACAGCGTTACGTTTGGCGTATGGTTCATTTCGATTCTCCGAAGATTTGGATTTTTCTTTACTCAAAAACATCCCGTACACTTCCTTTAAGCATACTATAGAGAAATTGTCGGCTTTTATACCTGAGGCACGGGTGAAAGACATATATGATAAGCACAACACACTTTTTGCCAAGGTAGTATTTGACGTTGGTTTTAAACCCATACCTATCGGCATAAAAATTGAAATCAACAAAAACGTGAGAGATTTTACTTCAAATATTGCTCTGTTCAGAAGCCCTTTTAATAACGTTGAGGTTTCCGGCAAAGTTTATACCATCGAAGCAATTTTAAAGGATAAATTGAAAATTTTAGAAACGAGGGAAAGAAGAGAACCCAGGGATCTGTTTGATGCTTGGTATATACACCAAAAACTTCATACCGTATTTATGATAAAAAAAGAATACAAATACCCTCAAAAGGAATTGATGGATAAGTTAAATCCCTTCATTCCCAAAAATCATCGTCATGTACTGGAGGCATTTACAGTATGAAAAAAAATGTATTGATCGAAAAAATAGAACTCCTGGGGAAAGAAGTCTTTGATATTTCCGATATAAAAAAGCTCTTTCCTGATGATAAGCATGTCAATACGTCCATAAAGAGACTGAGGGATTCCGGCGTCATTATTCACGTGACTCGGGGTGTGTATATGTTGCGTGGCCATTCTTTTGATATGGAAAAGCTTGCTACAAGACTCTACTATCCAAGTTATATAAGTTTTGAAAGCGCGCTTTCTAAGTATGGTGTCATCAATCAGGGATTGTATACGCTAACCCTTGCCACCACAAGACATTCGAAAAAAATAACTTTGATTGATGTGGACTGCGAATATTCAAAATTAAAACCGGAATTGTATTTTGGGTTTAATTTGGTAGGTGGAACATATATCGCGGAGCCGGAAAAAGCCATTTTGGACTTATTGTATTTAGTTTCCCTGGGAAAAAGAACAAAAAATTCCGAGGAATGGTACACGGAAGAGATTGATAGAAACAAAATTAAAACATACTTGCCCCCGTTTGGTCCAGTCGTAAGAACATTAGTGAGGGAAGCTATTGGTATATGAAGAATTACGTTTCATCAGCTACACAGCGCTACTATCAATTGAAGTTTAAGAAACAACTATTTATTGCCGGTACATCTCCGGTTCCGGTTTCGGGAAAAGTGTTTGATGAGGAAGAATTGGTAAATGGTGTGGAAGCGGTCCTGGATGGCTGGTGGACAGAAGGGCGGTTTGCTCTGGCGTTTGAAAAACAGTTTCGGGAGTACTTGGGCGTCCGGTATGTAAGTCTCGTCAATTCCGGCTCATCGGCCAACCTCATAGCCCTCAGTGCGCTCACGTCATCAGTATTCGGAAAACGGGCACTGAAACCAGGCGATGAAGTCATAACCACGGCGATGGGGTTTCCCACGACGGTCAATCCAATTATTCAAAATAGACTTACCCCGGTATTTATTGATAATGACTTGGGTACAAAAAATGCCACAGTCGACGGGATCCGCAGGGCAATTACGAAGAAGACCCGCGCGATCATGATGGCCCATACGCTCGGCAATCCGTTGCCTTTGGATGGGATCATGGAGCTAGTACGGAAACATGATCTTTGGTTTATAGAAGATTGCTGCGACGCGCTCGGTTCAACGTATAAAGGCACGCCTGTGTCAAACTTCGGCCACGTCGCGACGTTTTCCTTCTACCCTGCGCACCAGATTACGATGGGCGAGGGAGGAGCAGTGGTCACCAATAATCCGCTTATTCATAAAGCGATCCGGCAATTCCGAGATTGGGGGAGAGACTGCTGGTGTGATACCGGGCAGGATAATACCTGTCGAAGACGGTTTGAATGGAAGTTAGGAGATCTGCCGTATGGATACGATCATAAATACATTTATTCGCAGATCGGTTATAATCTCAAACTTACGGACATGCAGGCAGCCATTGGGTTCGCCCAGCTTAAGAAGCTGCCGCAATTCATTGCAAAGAGGAAAGAAAATTATCAGCGGTTACTCGACGGCCTCAAGAAATATGAGCAGTATTTTCTCTTTAGTGAAACAGAAAAAGAAGCGGATCCCTGCTGGTTCGGATTTATGATCGTCGTGCGTGACGGTGCTCCGTTTACCAGACTGGACTTAGTTACGTATCTCGAGGAACATAAAATCGCCACGCGAAGCCTCTTTGCCGGCAATCTCCTCAAACACCCAGCCTATTTGGGGAGAAAGGATATTCGGGCCGTCGGGTCTCTCACAAATTCTGATAAAATCATGAATGACGGGTTTTGGATCGGTGTGTATCCGGGGATCACGGAGGAGATGATCGCCTATGTTTTGGCAATGATGGATGCGTTTATTCAAAAATATCTATGATAGCTGATATTCGCGCGCTCTTTGATGTTCTCCTTCTGGATCACACGAATAGTCTCATTCTGTTTGTATTTGTGCTGATGCCTCTCCTGGTCGTTGCCATGATGAGCGGGTGTATTATTACTGTGAAAAAGATCAGAGCGGCTTTTGCCGGACGTACGCATCCAGCCAGGACCCATACGCGAAGTATTGTAGACATTCCACGCATGGTCTCTTTTATAGCACGAGGTGTACATACCGTTGATATCATTGAAAATAGAATCATGACAATCAGTCGCCGGATGGTGGATGCAATCGCTCGGGAGATATGCATTCCTGAGCACGATCGGGAACGCTAATATGAGTGCACCAGATCCTCTTACACAGGCGGTTATATTAGCAGGAGGAGAAGGAACCCGCTTACGGCCTCTTACGCTCACGACCCCTAAACCCATGATTCCCATCCACGGAAGGCCGTTTTTGGCGTATACGCTTGAATTGTTAAAATCCAACGGCATTGATCAGATCGTGATGCTGGTTGGGTATCTTCATGAGCGCATAGAGGAGTACTTCGGGGACGGGAAAAAAATTGGGATCTCCATCCGATATGCATATTGTCCTGTGGGGACGGATACGGGTACAAGGCTTCAGAGCGCATACTCCCTCCTTCAACAGACGTTTTTATTGCTTTACGGGGATAATTATTGGCCCCTGAGAATAGATGAACTCACCCACGCATATACTCAGAAGAACACGCGCGCGCTGATGACGGTTTACCGCAATCTGGATCACTCGACGAAGAATAATGTCCTGGTTGACGATCAAGGATTCGTAGTGGAGTATGATCGAAGCAGAATCAAAAAAAATATGAACGGAGTGGACATCGGATTTTTCATTCTCGATAAAAGTATTTTGAGAGATTTACCGAAGGAAAATTTTTCTTTTGAAGAAGTGATACTTCCGAAGCTTATAGCCGAGAGGCAGCTCGCCGGTTTTGTGACGGATCATAAGTACTATGGATTAAGTACTCCGGATCGGATTCCGGCGATCCAGGAGTATTTTCGGTCTGAGAGGGCAATCAATCTATGATAATTTCCCGGACTCCTCTGCGGATAAGTTTTGTGGGCGGCGGCAGCGATATAGCAAGCTACTATCGATACCACCCGGGTGCGGTTGTGTCGACTGCGATCAATAAATACATTTATATCATGGTGGAAAAGCAGTTTGACGGGAGAATCATCGTCCAATACTCCAAAATGGAAATTGTCAAACGAGTCTGTGATATTCAAAATAATCTCGTCCGGGAGGCCATGAAGATGACTGGTATCAAAGGCGGCATTCATGTGACCTCGATAAGCGACGTACCGGCGGAGGGGACGGGTATGGGATCCTCCAGCGCCTATGTGGTGGGTTTGCTTAATGCGTTTTATGGCTTTCAGGGGAAAAGGGTTTCTGCGAAGCAACTGGCTGAGGAAGCCTGCAAAATCGAGATTGACATATTAAAAAAACCTATCGGAAAACAGGATCAGTATATCGCGGCATACGGGGGATGTAATTTTATGGAATTCTATCCCGATCACACTGTCTCGGTGAATTCGATCACCTGTAGTACTCAAACGATAAAAAGGTTAGAGAGTCAGTTATTATTATTGTATACGCGCATGACACGTTCAACGGATCCAATATTAGCCCAACAGAATGAGAATATGACAAAAGAGAAAAAGAATCGAATGACCATGGATAAAATGGTCCAACTAGCCCGACTCATGAGGGAGACATTACACACAAACACAATTCAGACGTTTGGAAGTTTCCTTGATGAAAATTGGAATTTAAAGCGAACGCTTTCCGATGCAATATCGTCTCCTCAAATAGACAGGTGGTACGCCCTGGCTAAAAAACACGGAGCTTCGGGCGGAAAAATACTGGGCGCAGGCGGAGGAGGATTTCTGTTGCTGTTTGCTGATCCTGAGCACCATGCAACGATAAAAAACGCACTGAAGGAGCTCATACCTCTGGAATTCAAATTTGAGCCTCACGGAAGCAAGATTATTGTAGATACGTAGGTAAAGTATTCATTATGAAGGATAAAATATTTCATTTTTTCGGCAATATCATAGAGCAGTCTCCTATTCCTACATGGATAAAGGTTTTTATCGCGTATCGATTGGATTTTCTATTGTATTATCTAAATTTTTTCGGGTTTGGAGTTGTACGAAATGCAGCAGAGATGAGGATTTCAGAAGATTTCATGAAATATTATTACAAAAATAACATTGATGAAAACAAGCGCAATGTAGAGGAATTAACCAATGGATTAGATAGTTCAAGTAAGGAACTTGTCCAGCAAATTATTCAAAGGCAAAAATATATGTTTACTCATAATATATTTGATATTCGCTTGCTGACGGAAGATGAGTTAATGGATCAGCGTATCAATATCTATCCCATTAAGAAAAAATATCCAAGGTTCAGCAATTACTATGGAATAGAAAATTTTTATTTCCATTGCGGCCTTCGTTTTGTACCGAAGAACATCGTGCGCAAATATGAAACGCGAGACCTCATTGATGCCGGTGCCTCCAATGGGGATACTCCGGCTATATTTAGCCGTGAATATGCATTTAGGACCATTCATGCTTTTGAGCCGGAAAATCATAATTATTCGCTCCTTGTGAGGAATATCAGTAAGTTTCAACTAAACAATGTCGTACCCGTACATATGGGTCTCGGGAATAGGAAACAAAGGGCAAAAATTAGCAATGAAGAAGGACAATCACACATAAGTAATGATGGAAAACAATCGGTGCAGATAACAACGATAGATGACTACGTTAGAAACAATAACATATCCGTTGGATTGATAAAGATGGATATCGAAGGATATGAGTGGTATGCGCTTCAAGGAGCTCTGAAAACCATTTCGGATCAGCGCCCGATTCTGCTTATTTCCATTTATCACACGGGGAGAGATTTTTTTGAAATCAAACCGATGATTGAAAAACTAGGCGGGTATCAATTTATGGTTAAAAAACTCAATCCGTATCATTATTTTTTTGATACGATGCTTATTTGTCTACCAATACTATAATTTATTTGCATATCGAATCGTCTTTTGTAGTCCTTCATCAAAATTGATTTTAGGCGTCCATCCGAGAATCTGATGAGCCTTTTTTATAGACGCTTCCGTGTATTTGTTTACTTCCTTTTCCAGAAAATTTATGCGGAATGGATAGGTACTTTTAAAAAGTGATGGATAACGGATCCAAAGCGAATTAGCGGGTTGGAACCGGAGGGAAATCTCTTCTCGTTTTAATATTGTTGCAATAGCTTGATAGAGTTCATGTATGGAGTGCGCCTTACCGGAGCCAACATTGAATATTTGATTTTTAACTTTTTTACTCGCAATCACGAGTTCACAGAGTCTGACGACGTCATCAATATAGATCATATCCCGTTTTTGATTGCCGTCAGAATGAAGAATAGGTTGTTGATGATTACGTAGGGACTGGATGATATAGCTTACGACCGGGGGGTTGGCGCGTTTTGAGTCCATGTGGGGTCCGTAGACGTTGAAAAAACGCAGGATTACGATATCCATACCGTAGAGTTGTTGGTAGGACCGGCACAGTTCTTCGGCGTGTTTTTTCGATAGTGAATAGGTGAGCGATGGATTGACCGGGATATCTTCTGGTGTGGGAAATGTCCGCTCATTTTCATACACACCTGCCGTAGAGGAGAAAATGATCCGTTTCACGTTGTGTTTTCGAGCCGATTCGAGAATGTTTGCCGTTCCGGCAACATTTACGTTATATGCCTTCTGAGGGTTATTTTGGCATTCCGGAAGCGAGGATATTGCAGCAAAATGAAATATGATATCTACGTCTTTCATCGTTTGTTTTATTTGATTGTCACGAACATCCATTTTTATAAAACGGGATATAGGTATTGGAGATCCGTCGTGGAAAACCAAGTTTTCTTTATAACCAAATGTTAGGTTATCCAGGAAGCGGACGTCGTTTCCTTTTGATAAGAGGTATGCACCTAAATTGGATCCGATGAAGCCTGCGCCACCGGTGATGAGGATTTTCATGGCTTCATTATAATATTATGAACCTTATGTTGTACAATGTTAGACATTATCTATGACAAAACGACCATTCTTTTCAATAGTGATTCCCACCTACAATAGGGCAAAGGATTTACAATTTGCACTATTTTGTATTCAGCGCCAAACATTCCGTGATTTTGAAGTCGTGATTTCCGATAACTGTTCGACGGACGACACAAAACAGATTGTCGAGCAATTTGAAGACAAACGCATACGCTACTCGAGGACCGAAAAGACGGTATGGAATTCCGTTAATATAGAACGTGGGATTAGATTGGCGAAAGGTACACACATTTTTTTGCATAGCGACGATGATTTTATACTCTATGAGACGACGCTTGGGATGATCTATGAAGAAATTATTGCTCATAGGTGTGGTTTTATCAGGTTAAATTATCTCAGCATGAGTTTGGACAGGAAGAACATTTTTGCGTATAGGGTGCATAAGCCATTCACAAAGAATACGTATCTGCCTATGTCTTTAGATAACCACTCAATTGTTTGGTTTATACGAAATTCAGACCCTTATTTTATCTCCGGTATCATTTTTAGAAACGATTTTCCAAAAACAGTTGATATTGTCGATTCAGATCCCGCGCCGTGGTTCAATATATTATTCTATAATACTAAAAAATTTGGAGCATGCTTTATCCCCAAGCATCAAATGATTGGACTCTGGTCCCGCCGTAAAATTGATAAACATCAACCCCATCATATATTTTCTCTGATAGGAGGAAAATTACGTGCGGAAGAGTATTTGAATGCGGTGAAGTCAAAACTCACGAATATCCAGTTCCGTATATTTTTACGTAAGGAATTATATGTACTCTACGTCGAGAGTTTTCCGATGATAAAAGCAAAAGTTGGGAATTCGGGATTATTGCAGCTGTCAAACCGCATATTGTATCTTGCGCCTGAGATAAAATGGAAAATTTCATTTTGGATTCTGTTGATTATTGCACTCGCAGTGCCAGAGATGTTATGGGTTATCGCGCGAGCTATATACTTACCGTTTTATGCGAGAATATCGAAATCCCGTATCAATTGGCAGATTGTATTTTCAATCAGGGACTTAGAAAACGAGTATATTGCATTTTGCCCTTTTGGCGAAGATAAAAAGGTACGTATTTTTAGAGTTTAATATGAGTTATCGTAGAAAAACAATTTTTGTGATCGGGGGTAGCGGATTCGTAGGATCATATTTTTTTCGTCACTTAGCGCTTTCTAAAAAATTCGATTATCAATTTATAGCGCCCCGTCACTCTGAATTGGATATATTAAATTTATTCTTACTCGACTCGATAATTTTTCAATATCGACCAATTGCAGTGATCAATTTTGCCGCACACCGAAATGCGAATACAGCAGAGGAACAACGGGGAGATAGGACTGGATCGGTATGGCAAACGAATGTGATAGGCGTATCGAATATTTCACGAGTTTGTCGTAAGTATGGAAGTTATCTAATACATATTTCTACAGATATGGTTTTTTCGGGAAAAGAAAAAACACCCGGTCCGTATGCTGAAAATGCTCAGGTTGAGGCGAACATGGTGAATCTGTCATGGTATGGGTGGACTAAGGCCGAGTCAGAACGTATCATTCAGAAAAATAGGAAATCGGCAATAATTCGCATAGGAAATGTGACTATGCCAATTTATGACCCGAGTCTGGATTATATCGGAAAGATTATTTCTCTGTATGACAGAGGACAACTCTACGGACTTTTTTTTGATCAACATCTAACTTTGACTCCACTTCCACTTCTTTTTGAAGTTATTGAAAAGCTTATAGGAAATCCAAAATATGGCGTGTTTCATGTGGCGACGAAAAATACGTTTACTCCATATGAATTAGGTGAAAATCTTATTCGAAGAGCGAGAGGAAAAACAAATCAAATACGAAAAGTTAGTATAAATGATTTTCTTAAAGAACGACCAAATAGATATCCTAAGTATGGGGGCTTATTAGCCCAAAAGACCGCGCATCTTTTACAGATTAAACTGCCAGAGTGGAAAAGCGTCGTAGATGAAAGCGTTCGTTATTTTATAAAAGAGTAAAGAATTCCTAAAAATCCTGCAAGGTATTCAGTACTTCTCATAATAATAAAAAAAAATGCATCAACTGGTCTTTGTATAAAAAGCCGCCAGTTACGCAGATATGCCATGTGAATCGGGAAGAAACTTATAATGCTATTTTTTGGTCTCTTATACAGATAATTTAGTATATCTCTGCCATAACGGAATCGCTTTTTAAATAATTTCATCAGTGAAAGATTTCCTTCATTATGAAGAACAACGCATTTTGTCCGTGCGACAGTAAACCCACTCTCCAAAGTTTTTTGGTGAAAATCCAAATCATCGCCACCAGCTCCAAGCGACTCGTCATATCCACCGATAACTTTCCATATAGATCTCTTGATGAATCGAGGCGCCTCGACAGTATTATCGTTCCAATAGCAACGTCTTTCTAAGTTTTTCGCATTTGCCCATCTACCAGCACCAACTGATTCTTCGGGTATGATGACTGCGTCTGATTTGCGTGATACAGCAACTGCTTCGCCGATAAGTTGAGGTGGGAGCTGCATGTCAGCATCGACCCAAAAAATATAGAAACCCTTCGCCTTGTTTGCGCCATAATTTCTTTTATGTGATGCGTCGTAAGCGAATTTTT
>CAZLDC010000008.1:0-17041 GCA_964558385.1 uncultured Gammaproteobacteria bacterium | reverse complement strand
GATCAGTACCGCCGGCACCCCAAGCCCTAGGAGTCTCCTCCTCGTCCACCGTTTATCTTTCTTATTGGTCGGGTTCTTACTGCCTGGCATACATCCAGTATATCGCTTTTTGTACCTCTCTTAATTTCTTTTCGTTCCTCCTACTCTCTCCTAATCTCTCCTAATTCCTCCTAAATTCTCTTAAATTCCCGTATCTCCCCGTAAATTCCCATATATTCCCTACTTATTAAACCAAAAAAACGGACGCCTCATTAGCGTCCATTTTACCCTCAGGTATAGGGCATATAAAATATTAGAGCTTATTTATCTTCTATATCCTCTATGCGTATAAACTCAACATCTACTTGCTCCCATGGGTGAACTGTTTTGATTGCTTGTTCAATCAATTTTGCTTTTTCTGCAAGACATGTCATCTCAACCCTCACTACGAGGCTTCTCGTTACTTCTCCCACTGTTCCTTCAAAAGGTTGTGCGCCTTTTTCTGTTTTCCAATTGCCCTCTCCATGCGTAATATAAGCAACCTGAGAATAATTGCCGTATATACCACTTCCAAGCTCTGAAGCTGCTTGAATAATTTGATTGATGATTTTCTCGTCGTCCGGGCAGTAAACAAAGAATTTATATTTCATATAGTTATATTTTACTCTTTATTTTCAAATAATATGCCAATTGCTTTCGTATCACTCGTCTTCCCATCGAAGTCTTCAAATATTTTTCTCGTGCATCCGCATCTTCCTTAAGAAGATAGGCTTCATAATAAATGAGTTTGAGAGGCCTACGGGGAGCGGTAGAGAAGTTTTTTCCAGATTCATGTTCTTTTATTCTTCGTTCCAAGTCTGAAGTGATACCAGTATAAAAGTTACCGTCTTTAAGCGAATGGAGTATATAAAGGAAATGCATTGGGGCTATTATACCTCACTTCGTTCAGTACCAGCCCTATGGGGTCGGAAAATCGGGGCTATTATGTCCGGCTTAGCCGTACACCAGCCCCGTGGGGTCGGAAAAAGAGTTGGGGGTATTATGTCTCGCAAAGCGAGACACCACCCCCACAGGGACGGAGAAAAGGTGAGTCGGGACTATTATGTCCGGCTTAGCCACATCAGTCCGATCGGGTCGGAATGTATGAGCCGGGCTATTATGCGATTAGAATAGCACCAGCCCGGCCAGGACGGAGTAAGTTGAAAGTTGAGGGTATTATGTGCCGCTGTGCGGCACACCACCCTCACCAGGCTGGAATAAAAAAGACCCTAAAAGGGTCTTTTTTATTTAATAGCCTGGGTTGCGGGGCTGGGAGTCGCACCCAGCCTAGAAGATTATGAGCCTTCTGTGCAACTGTACACTACCCCGCGGCACGTAAATTTCTTCGAAATAACGTGCCAGCTACGGCTGACTGACACGTCTGGGGTAATAATAGTCACGTTTACTCTTCATAGAGTATTACGTGTCACTACCCCGCAGCTTTTTATAGCTTCTGCATTATAGCCGAGACCACCTCAAATCGTCAACAAAAAACACTATAGGCTTGACTTCCTCTCTCTCTCTCTGTAAAATCCTCTCTTAGGTAAGCTCATCAACAAGCGCTCTCTGCTGCGCTTTTTTTGATGGATTTACATACTATTTTTTTGCACGTTAACAAATTGCGGAAATACCTCTTATATGAATAAATCCGGAATCAAGGATATCAAAAACAAGGCATCTTTGATTCCGGTTTTACTATCAAAAAGGAGGTCAAATTCATCGGAAACTATCGCTTGCGTCCGGACAGGCAAAAAAATTAACTTCACAAGGAGAAAAACATGAGCTTAGATATACGCATGGGTCGCGAGGTTCAAATTGAACCATATGCAGTCTCTATCGGACTAAATCTGTCTCTGGATCCGGCTCAATGGACATTCCAACTATTCGTGAACAATCCACTAAGAGGCCGTCAATGGATCCAAGGAGGCAAGGATGACAACGGCATTCTTGTGCTTGATGCACCCATTGACTCTGGAAAAGAAGAAAAAATCGAACTATGGATTGTCCGATTAGCCCCCGTGGAGCCAAAACTCACGCCTTGGACAATGTACCAAGCCGTGCTTGAGATGGTTCGAGAACTCAAGAAAGAGGAGCAAAAATCGCGTGAAGGACACGAGATCGTCAAAAAAATAATGCAGGCCAACAATTCCGTAAAATAACTTTCCGCAATGTGCAAGACCCCCTCCTTGTCGGAGTTATTTGCCAATAGTGGCGATAGCGTTGATGACAAGGAGGGGGATTTTTTTGTCTCACCAAGATCCCCTCCTATATCTTTACACTCTATTATAATACGTCGCTTTCCCTTTTCCCTGCATGGTGATGATTCCCAAAGAAATAAGTTTTTGAAAATCAAGATTGCGGGTCGCTTTTGCCCGCTTCGTCAGCGTTGAATATATTTTGTCCGTAACAAATCCATATTTCTCAATATGGGCAAGCATCTTTTTTTCGGATCCTGATAATGCTGTCTTAGGAGTCAAAACTTCCTTTTCTAGCTCTCTCCCCACGCGCAACAGTTCGTCAATGATGCCTCCCGTGAAATATTCCAACCAGGGAGTATAATCAATAGATTCTACAATGTCATAATAGTTCCCCCATTCACCTACATGGGAAAAATAATTCGTTACATTGGCATTATAATAATTCTCAAAACTGAATAGGTTAAATGTATCCAACCCCATGGAAGCGAGGAGCGCTTTTGTGACCAGTCGGACCGTCCGTCCGTTCCCGTCGATATATGGATGAATGATGACGAATTGTTTGTGAAATAATCCGGCTACAATGAGCGGATCGATGGTGTGTTGATTATGGTGGATAAAATCCACCAATTCCGTCATGAGATTCATCACGTCCTGCTGATCTGGAGGCCAATACACAGTTTTTCGCTCACGCGGATCATTGACAAAGACAGGTTCATTCCGATAGTCCGTAAGTTTGGCTTTCGTCATGAGATGTTCCATGACGATGGCATGTATCCCATGGATTACACCATGCGTTATGGACAATGAAGCTGATATTTTTAATTCCTTTTCTAGCCAAATCAACGCGGTATTATAATTCAATACTTCCCTTTCCGTATCCCTGATGGTTTCCGGTCGTGATTTAAGGAGCGCTTTTACATCTGTTAAGGGCAATGGGTTACCTTCGATACTGGTTGAGGCATGGGCTGATAGATCTCGGGCATCACGCTCAAACTTATGCAGGATGATATGAGAATATGTCCGGGAATTAAGCTGTGTCACAAGCGATGATATTCTCTTGATATTGGAGAGAAGTACAGGGCTGATCGTATATTGTGGATTGAACATAACTGGACGTATTATAGACGATTCTTGGACGAATGACAATGAGTGAAAAGGCATGCATGTATAATAATCCCATGACCACCTGGTTTGTCTATATCCTCCTTTGTCGAGATAAAAGTTTATATACCGGCATCGCCAAAGACGTCCAGAAGCGATTTGGTGAGCACCTCGCTGGCCGCGGCGGCGCGTACACCCGGAGCCACAAACCGATCCGTATCCTTTATACCGAACCATCAACATCCAGATCCGCCGCGCTCATTCGCGAAGCCGAAATTAAGCGCTGGCCGAGAAGTAAAAAAATTAGGACATTTCGACTAACCGCCCTTTAATTTCTTCAATCGTTAATCGCTCTTCGCGTTGCCATTTCTTAATCTGCTTAATCCTGATCGCTATCGAGGGATCAAATTGCATAAATCCTCCCTGACTTTTTTGTGTGGGCTGGATAAGCCCTTGCGACACATAGTACCGTACCGTAGGAATAGAAACCATCGACTCTTTAGCAACCGTGCCGATAAAAAGTAGTGGCTGCTTTACGCTTTCCTGGTCGACGAAATATGGAGTGACGGGTTTTCCACGTGCGGCAGCGGTCCACGCGTCGAGCGACCGCTCTACGGCCCCCGCAATGACCGCATAAAAATTCTCTAACGACCCAGTCAGGATACCGCCCTCAATCGCTTGCATATACGCCTGACGTTCTTCTGTCTTGACTATGGCAATCGGGTACCCATGACCCAAAAGGGTAAGATTCATAAGTAACCTCGCCGTTCTCCCGTTCCCATCGATGAACGGATGAATATCCACAAACCGGAGATGAAAATCAGCAGCTACTTTTACCGGATGCTCCCTCTGGATACTCCCTAACCATTCAACGAGTTTTCTCATGCGCCAGGGCACCTCGTTGGGAGGCGGTGGCTCAGTTGCGGCACCGCGGATAAATACCTGACTTTGGCGGTAAATACCAGCCCACCGGTCCTCAATACCCGTCAGAATAATTCTGTGAATGTCTTTTATATCGTTTTCGGAAATATATTGATGCCCCTTCCGGACAATTGAACGGATGAAATCAATAGCCCTCCGGTGATTGGTCGCCTCCAGGTGTTCACGGATGGTTTTCCCCTCAATCGTGATCCCCTTTTCGAGCACAAGAGACGTTTGCTGACGCGTGAGCGTATTCCCTTCGATCCAGTTGGAGGTATATGTATACTCCACGTCCAACCATTCCTGCAGACTTGCCCGCTCCTCGTCCGGGCGGGACTTGAGTGCATCAAGTTTTTGTTTCTTAATAGTGAGTCGATCAAATATATCAACCATCACGTGATAGTTTATACTATCCCCGCAATACTGTCAAGTAGCCCGTATCAAGTAGTATGCTTTTTCTATATACTCAGGTATTGCTGCCCCCAACGAATGTCATCGGAACTTTCCTACTCACAGCTTCATCGCGATTTTACCAACACCCCGTGGGGGGAAACACTGTCCCAAAGCACGCGGTTTGATTCGTTTCGGATGCAATCCGCAATTTCGCCGCAAGAATGGTGGACACTTCTCGGCGCAGACGTGAACACTCTCCGCCACCTCAAACTCTCCACCGGGTTAACCCGTTGGTTTTGCGATCAAGACTCCTCGTATACCCCGGAAGAAAAATATCAGCTTACCCTCGCTGCCACAATTCACGACTGGGCGGAGTCGATATTTGGCGATATCGAAGCGCCGGTGAAAACCGGCACCCACGATGAAATCGAAAAAAGAGAATTACACAACATCATAGATGCATTTTGTGATGAACATCCTGCATATTCCCCATTTCAATCCGATATGCATTTGGTTACCGATACCATTATTTTTACGAAAGATACGAAACTCGGAAAAGCGTTTCACGCTATAGAACTTATGGGGTATTGCCGCACAGCGATCCGGGCTTGGTCTCGGATACCTGATGCACAAGAGCCAGTCAACACAGCGCTTCGCACGCTTTCAACGGAAATTATTGCTCGTTCCTATGGGAAACTTGAGGCGATGGCCACAGAATATCCTTCAGTACGGATATTCGTCGACGAACCGAACCACCAACAAATCGTTGCAGAAATCCGAAGTAATTCCACCTCTCTCTAGGGTCTTTAAACCACTATAGGCTTGACTTCCTCTCTCTCTCTCTGTAAAATCCTCTCTATTCTCTCAATAAATGACCGTCACACCGCGACGTTTCCATTTGTTGCCTGAATAGTTCTCTCGCACGTTAACATGGAATTGCTCTTTTGGGCAAACCGAGGCATAAAAAGCCCCTCATTGAGATAACACGCGTTGTCTCCTGTGATGGGCTTTTTTACTTCGGAAAAACAAAAAATAACAAGGAGAATTACAATGGGTTCACAACTAGATCGGATACTGAAAGACGAAGCGTTGAACACCAAGCAAAAAATCGAAAAATTGTTGGCGGCGACATTTCCCTACCACGAAACCACCGACCACCGCTTCGAGGCTGTACCGGAATACCCCGCGTTTTGCAAACATTGCGGATGGATAAATCCGGACATAAAGGATACCACGGGCTGTACGCATACGGTTTGGGAACACGCCCTCATTGTTGTCAGAAAACTGACAGAAAACATGCTTGAGACAGCGATCTTAAGTTTTCTTGAACATGTTATGGAAATTCCTGATGAGAGCGAGGGCTCAGAGGCACGACGAAAAGAAAATGCACGTTGGAATTAACAACAACATTCTCCGAAAGTATGCCCAAAAGATAGTTAACACTAAAAAGAAATCGACGCTTTTATTGCGCCGTCCCCTTCTTTTGCTATTCCATGTTAACTGTCTTTTTTTTATTTGCGACAAATCACTCCTTGATTTTCAATTTTCGAACCACTACTCTAAATATAGTACTTGATACTACCGGTTGTTCTAAACATGGCAAAATCACTCCAAAAGATCCACGCGCGAGAGCTTCGAGCACAAGGGGTTAGCGTACGGGACATTGCTGTCAAGCTCAAGGTTGCCAAAAGCACCGCAAGCCTCTGGGTACGAGATATCATTCTTTCACTGGAACAGCTTGAAAAGCTACGACATCAAAAAATCATAGGTGGAGAAAAAGGTCGATTTCTTGGAGCAAGAAAACAGAAGCAAGATCGACTTCTCCGCATCCAGCGGGGAATCGATAAAGGTAAAATGATGTTTCCGACACTCTCAAATCATGAGCTACTTATTGCCGGTGTTGCTCTCTACTGGGCTGAGGGCACAAAAAAACAACGTGAGGTTGTCTTTTGCAATTCAGATCCGAAGCTAGTATTATTCATGATTAGATGGTTGCAAATATGCTTTGACATTCCAATATCAAGGTTCCGATGTAGCGTAGGCATCAATGAAATCCATAAAGAAAGGGAGAACATCGTCAAGAGGTATTGGACTGACATAACGGGTATTCCTCTTTCTCAATTTACGAAAACAAGTTTTAAAAAAGTTAAAAATAAGAAAGTATACGCAAACTTTGATCAACACTACGGTACATTAGCCGTAGACGTGTCAAAACCTGCGGAATTACATTATCAAATTCTGGGATTAATAGAAGGTTTATATCAAGCAAAAACAATGGCAGGGTAGCTCAGTGGTAGAGCACATGCTTCATAAGCATGGGGTCGAGGGCTCGATCCCCTCCCCTGCTACGTAATCTCGCGCTCATCTTGCCTTTTTTATCTCGTGCTCATCGCTCTTTTTTTTAGAAAAAGAGCCTCCACCACCTCTTCCAATTCGGCAGGCGCTCTTGTTGCTCTTTCCCTGATTCCTGATTCGGGATTCCTGATTCCTGAAGCTTTGGCATTAATACTATAGTCTCCCCTTCCTTCCCCAGCCCCAGCCTATTCCTTGCTTCCTGCTCGATGAACTCAGGGCTCTCAACCTCGCTTAACTCTGCCTCAAGCCGTGTTTGCTCGGCTTTTAGGCGAGAGAGAGCTGCCTGACGCTCGGAGAGGTAGTCGCGCCTGCGCCACAGATCCCAGATAGACCGCGACAAATTAAGGACCATGACCGCGCTCACAACTATGATGACGAGGCGCACAATGCTCCACTTTTTCATACTTGTATCTTAACTTCTTCTATGATATTATAGGTCATTAGATTGAGCCTCGGGCGCATTCGTTCGCTCCAAAACAGGCTTCCTGCCGCTTCCTGCCCAACCAAACACATGACGACAACGCCGATAGACTTTAAATCCGCTCGCGACCAATTTATTGAGTACTTAGGCTCCCGCAGACGGGCCCGTGCCACCATCGTAGCATACGGCAAAGACATCGAACAACTTTCAACGTTTTTGGCAAACATGGGCAAAAAGACGGTGGGAGAAGTATCCCGCGACGAGCTGGATGCATTCCTGAAAAAGCTTGGGAGCGACAACTACACCCCCAAATCCGTCTCGCGCAAAATCAACTCCATCAAGACCTTTTTCCGGTTTCTCAAGGCCAATGGCTTGGTGAGTGCGGACCCGGCAGTGGAAATTGAGCACCCCAAGTATGACGTCAAGCCTCCGAGAATCCTCACAAAGCTCGAATACCGTGCACTGCGGGATGCCTGCCGGGGGGACGCGCGGACGTATGCCATCGTTGAACTGTTTCTCCAGACGGGTATCCGCATCGGAGAACTTGCAGCCCTTACGCTGCCGGACGTCAAAGAAAATGAGCTCCATATCGCCGCCCAGGAAGGTCATGCTGCACGCAATGTGCCACTGAATAAAGCCGCCAAAGAAGCACTCGCAAGCTACATGAAGCTTCGCACCGCCACGGCCGATGGCAGCACGCAAACCAACCCGGCCCTGTTTATCACCAAAACCGGCAAGGGTCTCCTTATCCGCAATATCCGCACGGGCATTGACCGCTATTTCCGCATCGCGGGTATTGATGGCGCGAAGGTCAATGACCTGCGGCACACCTTCATCGCCCACCACCTCATGGCAGGAACATCTATTATGACCCTCTCCAAACTCGTCGGTCACAAACGCCTCTCAACGACGGAAAAGTACCTCGAACTCGTGAAGGATAAGCAGACGGAAAACGTCAAACTCGAGGAGTTATAATTGCGGCTTCTTCCCGACACCACGGTGAATAAACACCCGGATTTATTTTTATTTCTTTAAGAAATTCTTCCCATCTTATCCATCTCCATTCTTCTACTTCCCTCTGATCCGGATTAGGATCCGCATCACAATACCCGACGATCACCGGACACATCTCGTTTTCCACGATGCCGTTTTTGTCCGCAAACCGATATCGATACGGCGCAACCATTTTCATATCTCGTATATCCTGATTCCTAATTCCTAATTCCTGATTCAATCTTCGTAAAGCTGCATCCACTGCGACCTCCCCCTGCCCGGGATGCCCGCAGACGGTATTCGTCCACACACCCGGAAACGTCTTTTTTGAAGAAGCACGTTTGGTCAGCAGCAGTTCTTTTTTAGAGTTCAACAGGAAGCACGAAAATCCGCGGTGAAGAGGCGTGGTTGCCGTATGAACGCTTTCTTTCTCCGCCGTTCCTATCTCACGATCATCCTCATCAACAAGAACAACTAATTCTTCCATTTCTTTATTCGATTATTCGATTATTCGATTATTTTATTATTCAAAGTGAGTGGGGCTGCTTAGGATCGGACAAAAAAATCCTAAGCCTTATCTGCCCATGTATATTGTGCGTCCGGATGGGATCGAACCATCGACTCCGACATTATAAGTGTCGTGCTCTACCACTGAGCTACGGACGCGCAAAGCAATTATACCAAATCATCGGTTTTCTTAGCATAATACTCAGCCAATGCCCTAATCCCCATGGTAATACGTTCTTTTAATCGAACATTATTTATTACCAACCCGCACGTTCCGTGACCATATCCCTTGTGATCAATGGAGGTACGAAGACTTGTCTTAATATACGGTTTTTGAAACTGTGACATCGGTAAACGAAGCAGGGTGCTCCACCACCTCATCTCTTTCTTCTTGTCCATATCAGAATAGAGTTGCAATCCTACCTTAATTCGCTCTTTAGGAACTTCAAAAATGCGCACCAACCAGTACAAATAAAATTTCACCACGAGCGGATCGGTGTTGTTTAACGCAACGCTCCCTTGTGTATTTTTATTTCCTTCTCCCCAGTATAAAAATAACCCTGCAACTTCGAGTGCTTTTTGATTAAGCGGAAGAAGGCGCTTTCTCTCATGATTATAGACCAGCGATAATCTGTTTAATCGCTTCTTATGCTTCACCAGCCTTGTTTTTTCAATCGCCACTTCTCTGCTCTTTTGCTTATTTGAGGCAAGTGCCGCCATTTGATTTTTAGAAAGTGGTACGTCGTGAAGCCATTCGGAGAGCGTGCTTTTCGCAACCCGGAGTCGTTTTTTAATTTCTCCGTACGTCAATCCGCGCTGTCGAAACAAGATCGCCTTTCGTCTCTGAAATCTTAGTGCCATAACGAACCTATAAAATAGGTACTACAAAGATATAGTACTAAGATTCGTAGAATGTATCAACCGCGAAGAATCGAAGTAACGAAGTAACCCCAGCACAATCCTTACTTGCTCCCGTGGTCTCCGTCCACGCGCCCGCCTTGCCAGCGAGGCAGGTCGCAAGAGCGGATGTGCGGGGCAGGCGAACTAACGAAGTAACAACTCCTCCATGTCCCCCTCTATCTCGATAGCCCGCTTTTTATTCTGCCCGAAAATGATGTATTGCATCTGCCCCATCTCCAACATATTTTCAGAAACGAGTATGACACCTTCCCTCGTTTTCTTATCAAGTTGCACCGGCTTGAGAACATCCAATAATCCTGTGAATGTGAATCGCTTTCCTTTGGGGAGTGGGTACGTATTGCACGAAAGCGTATACGTCTCGTACATAAATTCTTTTCCGAATATCCGGTTAGCGACGGCATAGACATGCGTTCCTCCGGTCCGCCGGACATTGGACTCGGTGACATACAGCTCCCCGCCCCGCCCCGCGACAAAGTCTACGTCATAGTATCCGCGGTATCCGGCTTTAGCATACTGCTCGCCGACGAAAAACCCGGTATCCACCATCTGCGCCTCAACCTTGTCTGAAACCACGCTGTGGTGGATCTCTACCCCGCGAAACGAGCCCTGAGGCGTGATCCGCATCCCGCAGTAGTAGAGAAATTCGACTTTTCCGCTTTTTTGCACTTTAAACTCTACATTGGGAAATCCACCACCAACGCCAGGGTTGGCAGCAATATAGTCTTCGATGATGATCGGGAACCGGTCCCAAAATACGTCTTTGGAGAGGATATCGCGGATCCTCTCGCGGCAGAGGCTATACTGCTTCGGCAATTCCCCGGGACGAAAAATGAGCACCCCGGATCCGGAGTGACCTTTATTCGTTTTGATCACGACGCCGTCACGGGCGATATATTTGTTTGCGGCGATCCGTGCTGCGTCATCGATCCCGACGCAAAACATCCCATCTGCCATCCGCAGATCCGGCTCGACTGCTCCGCTTTTCTGGGCAAACTGCCGGATGCCGGACTTGCTGCCAAAAAAGTTCACGACCCACGCATCCTCCTCCTCCGGCGCTTCCGGCGTATTGACCCGGATCCCCCGCTCGCGAAGCACCCGTACGAGCCGCAAAAATTGCAAGGACGTCGTATAGGCGATTAGGGTCAGTGCATTTGTCTCTCCTGCCGCTGCCACCAGCTCCTCCATCACGCGCTCGTCGCGCAGGATGTCTTCGCAAATCTCACCGGTATGTTTGCTTGGCACGACCACCCGGGCGTTATTCACGTTCATGATCTGGCTGTAATACTGGAGATACGCATCACTCACCGTCCGGGGCAGCACGCAGAGAATCCCGCCATTAGGAGCAACGGCAAAAATGTCCCGGTCACCCAAGTGCGCATTGTCCTCGATTTCAAACTCAAACATCCGCTTATCGGAGATGCTGGAGATAAACGGCCACACGTCCTCGGACATGTTGGCGATGTACAATGTCACTTCACTACCCATGATATTCAACAATATATGACGTACAGAAAAAGTAAAGGGGAGAAATATAAAAATGAACAAAATACACCCCTCCATCAACATCAAAATCATCGCCACCTTTGGCAACAAATTTGACTCCGGAGGGGGTCTTGCATCTTGTATCTGCGGTTGAGCGCGGGGCTAATCCGTTGGCTTAGTTTTTAAAACGAGGACATTCGCTACTCCCATCACAGCCATTAGCCTTTGAACGAGCGGCCCCTTCTCGTTGGGATCCACTGTGATGATGTAAGCAAACTCCTCGCCCCCCACTGTAGACACAATCTCTTCCAATTTTGAACTTCGAACAGCGAGTGCCAGCTTTTCATCAAACTCCTCGGGGTCAATCGTCGGACGAGTCACTTTTTCGAAAGTGCTTTTTTCCGGGTCGCCCTCTCGCTTACTTTTAAACTTGGAGTAATCCAATTTAACCAGTACGTATTCCATTGTGAACTCCTTAATATAATCCTTAGTTTTTATTCCCATACAAACAGGAATCCTCTTTTTTCTTTTTTCTCATCACCTCCTTTGGTGGTATTAAAATTTATTGGCCGATCAGAAAGATTGAGAATCATTTTCTCAACCTATTTAACCGGCCAATACTACCAAGAGGTCGCTCCCCGCAGATTATCAAGGTGCTTCCGAGCGCCGCAGTCCCGAACCGACGCTCCTTTGAGGCCCCGCTAAGCGGGGCGAAGAGGTAAGTCTGTTTCTGGGATAACGTGCTAGAAAATAATGGCAAACCAACAAAAAACCCGTCGCTTTGTGACGCTCTTTATTGGCCTACGTATCAATGGAGTTTAGAAGAAGAAGAAGAAGAAGTCAAATGCTATAGGACTAAAGTCGCGCTCTCTGGGCAATTTCCGCCTCCACAAGCTCTTTGCTGCGGCCGTATTTGAGCCGTGACAGCTGCACGATGGCCGCCGACACTGCAGGGTTTCTCGCGGCCATCACTTTTTTCATGTCCTTAGTCAGATCCATGCTAAACGGCTTGACCGGCTCGTTATGCACCGTCGTTTTGACGTAGGCGTTGAAGCGGTCCACATTGATGAGGTCGGTTTCGCTAAACGTCGGCTGAAACTCATGCTGCAGGTAGTTGGCGTCCGTCACTCCCACCCGGAAGGATATGACTGACCCGACGTTTCCGAAGACGGCATTTTTCACTTCCTCCTCCATCTGCCCGATGAACTGATTGGCAACGATCAGGTTCAGGCGGTACTTAAGGGCCACCGAGCGAATCTGCGCAATTGCCGGGGTCGCGAAATTCTGAAACTCGTCGACGTAAAGGTAAAAGTCCCGCCGTTGGTCTTCCGGTATTTCCTGCCGGCTCATGGCAGAAATCAATATCCGGGGCACCAGGATAAGTCCCAGAAAGTTACTGTTTTCCTCGCCGAGTTTGCCTTTGGCGAGATTGACGAGTAAAATTTTTCCCTCGTCCATGACCTTGCGGAACTCAAAGCTCGAGTTGGACTGGCCGATGATGTTGCGGATGAGTTTGTTCGTGATAAAGCGGCCGAACTTCGAGACGATATAGTCGAGCACCTCGGATTTATGAAAGTCCGCCGTCTGGGCGATCTGGTCCGTCCAGTACCGCCGGACAATTGGGTCTTTAACTAATGGTAATAACGACTGCACGAAGTCCGGCCGCTGCAGCGTCTGGACGACCTCGATGAAGGTGCCGTTGGGGATCGCTTCCATGACGGTAAGCATGGCGTTTCGGATAGCGTGTTCAAACCGCGGCCCGATGATACCGGTTTTCATAGGGTCAAACAGTTTATACATAAGCCCGACGATCGACGTCGCCACAAAATGCTTCTGAAGCTCGGTTTTAGCTTCCAATAAGTTAAGGCCAATAGGCCGCTCGCTGTCGCCCGGGTCAAAGTAAATCACGTCCTCGGCCCGCTCCGGCGGCATACGGGTGAGGATATTCTCGACGAGATCTCCGTGCGGATCGACAACCGCGAGTCCCTTTCCCGCGACGATGTCCTGCATGACCATTTCCTCAAGCAGTTGCGATTTGCCAACGCCGGTTTTTCCGATGATGTACATATGGCGCCGCCGGTCATCCTCGCCTACATATATTCTGCGGTCCTGTCCTCGGTAGCGGGATATCCCCAGAAACAATCCCGACGATGGTATCTGCGACGGCGCCGGCGCGCGCTTGGCGTTGAGCCAAAAGATATGGGCCGTTTCGATGGATTTATTGGGCAGATGAAAAATGGTCGCAAGCTCATCCGTCGACAGGACACTATGCTGAGGAAGAAGCGGCAAATTGATGACCGGAAAGTACCGGTAAATGAAATCCACCATAAACAGCTGCTTGATCGGGAGCTTCACTTTTGTAAAGTTGTTGTGATCGCTTGCAAACTGCTCAAATGCACCGATAAGGTTTTCCAAATGCCGTTTCGCCGACTCTTCCTCCGGCGAAGAAACGACGAGCCGGACGACCGTGTTAAAGCCGGGCTTGCTCACTTTGCCCTCAATCGCCTCAAGGCTTTTCGGATCCACTTTAAAGCTCGCCTTCTCAGGGTTTGCTTCGTCCTTTTTCACTTTGGATATATATCCGCGCCCCAGCTTGCGCCACTTGCTGTCTGCCGGCTGGATGAGGATCTGTACGGCAGCCCCCTCCCCTTCCTGCATTTTGGCAAGGACTGACGTGATGGAGGATAAGGGATCAACGGGCAAATCCCGGTAAATCCGGATCGGAAAATAATTGGAGCTTTTGAGCCGTAGCGCAGCAAATGCTACCTTACCTGTCTGGGAAAAAATATTGTATTCGTCTACTTCGCGGATGTCCGCGCCGCTGTAGCTGCCGTGTATCTGCTTTTCCACATAATCCATGAGCCGCCTGGGGCACGAAACGTAAAACCGGATGTCTTCGCGCTTGGCGACAATCTCGCAGGAGATATGCTCCTGAGGCTTAAGAAACGACCAAAATCCGCCGTGGGAAATACTGTGAAGGCTCGCAAAAATCTGCTCAGCGGCATCAATCTTGATTTCATTCTCCCGCGGTACGGCGATCTGCATGAGGACGTACTCGAGGCTACGTTCCTCGCGGTCACGGTACTTCCAGAGAAGGAAGGCAACATATCCCAGAGCCGTAAGTCCTGCAAGTAGCACGACCAACGCAAACAGACTCAGGGCAAACAGCTCCAGTTGATAGATAAGATCGGCAAATTGAAAAGGCATAAACAGTAAGTCATAAAGTCCGTAAAGTTGAATGTCTTCAAGTAACGCATTAAGGACATTAAAGACTTTTTGACTTTATAGACTTTAGACTTTAGGACTTTTGACTAATGTTCTATGTAATTGCTTGAGTTTCCGTACGCAAAACTCGGCAAGCCACCGCCATGAACTCGTTACACTCTGTTTAAGTCCCAAAGCGATCTGATCATCCGTCAGCGGCAAGACGCTCGGCGGAGCGACGGGTACGACCGCGTCCCCGACAGCTTTGACTCCCATGTTGGCGACCGGCTGCGGGATCTGCACCGTCGTCGGTTGAGTAGACACTCCTGCGGCCGTTACTTCTTTCGGAAGCTCTATCTCCCGACTCGACACGTCTTTAAGTCCCGGCTGCTCCAGCCCAACCCCCCCCTGCTCTCCCTCTTTCCCAATTGAAGTGCTCCCCAATTGGATTATTGGATTGTTGGTAGTATTGGTATTTATTGGATTATTCCCCGGCGAAGCCGGGGTCGGTAGGCCATCCATATTCTCATCATATCACGAAGCGTACGCAAAAATGACTGCTTGTTGAGGTATCAATTTTTGTTTTACCTTCTTTTTTTTATTGGTAGTATTGGATAATTGGATTATTGGATAATTATGTATATCCTGCTCCTTCAGCGCCGTTAAATAATAAATAATCGAAAGTAGCACCCACGGCGTCGACTCCCCCGCCTCACCCTTCGGGTGGACGGGCTTCGCACCTCTTCTTTCCGCTGAAATAGGTGTAATTTTACTCCCGACCGGAGGCAAATTAGCACGATGTAACATCATCCATACCACAAACGCATACAGTGCTCCCGCCATTGCTTCGCGCTCCTGTCGCTTTCGCTCACTGAGCCCAGACTTTTCTCTTTGAACGCTTGGCGCGCTCTCCCTATTTTCCCATTGCGTCATTCCCTCATTCATTTGAGGGATTTGTAGATTTGTAGATTTGTCGGATTGTTTTTTGGCTTGATGAAGCTTCCCCGCTGCCACAGCCAACATCACCCAGAGCTTCTTTTCTTTCTTTGGCATTGGCATACGCTCAAGGATCCGCCCTGCACGCCTCATGATCCGTCGCAGACGATTTGTGCGCCGTTTCTCCCTCTTATCCGAAGTGATCGGTGTCAATAATTCTGCTACCGTAACGTTTTTGATCCCCTTCTCTTCTCCATGCTTCATCCTTTTTTTGTGTTCCTTTGTCTTATCGACAGTATCAATACGATCTTTTTTAATAACTTTAACGGCACTATCGACTATTTTTCCTTTTTCCTTTTTCCTTTTTCCTTCACCATATCCCCTCTGTACTTCCCGCTTGCCGGCCGAAGCCTTGGCGAAGGCTGGTACTTCCCGCTTGCCCCGCGTAGCTTCAGCGAAGTGGGGTACTTTTCGTACCTTTTTCTCATGTCTCCTGATACTCTTTTCGACCGCCCGAGCCGTAGGAGGCAATTGTTCTGCAAGCCGGGCAAGAAGTAATGGTGCGGCGTGGATAGCGACACCGGTCTCGGCAATCACTGATAAAGCCCGCGCGTCTGCGCGCATCTGACTATGACGACGGTCTATCAACTCAACGACCTTCACGGGCTTCTCACGGATTTTTGCAAGCGTTATCCGTTCAGCGGCATGTTCTCTTCCCTGCATATGAGGATGTTCTCGTTTTCCCCCGGTATCTCCCTGCGTCTCCTGTCGTGCTCTTTTATTGCGCAAATAAATTCCCACGCTCCTTGCGGTTTCCCGTGTATCTCGAAGTACGTTCAACGGAACCTCACGCAGTACTCCATCATGGTGGTACTCCTGAACATACGTTCGTCGTTGGCTCTTCTGCTTCAGCGGCTCAGAGGGTCGCGCGTAGGTCTCCTGATGCGACCGGTGAATCTTGGTCACCATAGCTTCTTTTAGCTCTGCGAAAGAATGGTTTGCATCGGCATGTATCGCCAATACAAACGCTTGTTTCTGATGCGTGTGTTGATGAAAAGAAATTTTCTCCTGTGCTTCAAACGCCGCAAATGATGTCCCCGTCCGCACATCTTCAATCCGGATATTTTTTCCCAAATCAATTCTTGACCCGTCGTACCGCGTCGGATCATTCGCATTCTTCGTCCATACCGACAAATACCGGGATACGACATTCCCCTGCTCGTCCAGGTGCTGCTCGGGCAACATGATCTTCTCCGCACCCTGTGCGGCAAGCCTCGTCGCCTCGGAAAGTGTTGCTGCTTCCAGATGTGTCGTCGCTTTAATATGTTCGGGAACGAGGTGACTGTGCGGTCCGCGGGTAATATTTTCGGTCATTTCCGTGAGACTCACTCCCGTCTCGGTCATCATCTGCCCGTCGCGAAGTGTTAAGGACCACTGTGTCTCCTGACCTTTTCTCTCCTGTATCCAACTCCGTATATCAGCGCGTAGATATTGGCGTGCTGTTTCTTCGCCTAGCTTCGCCACGTTTTCCGCATACGTGGCGTGGGCAAGGGCATTATTCCAGCTGTGTCCGCCTTCATCCCCGGCGAGG
>CAZLDC010000007.1:0-17386 GCA_964558385.1 uncultured Gammaproteobacteria bacterium | reverse complement strand
AGTCATCGTGAGCAAATGGGGAGTTTTTCCTTTTTTGGATAATTCTTCAAGTGCGCTGCGCTGCTCGACACCAAACCGCTGTTGCTCATCGATGACGACAAGTCCCAACCGTTGATAATTGATTTTTTTCGATAGGAGAGCATGGGTACCGATGATAATGCTGGAATCTGGAATCACGATTTTTGAATCATGGGACATTTGTTGCGATTTTACCCTGATTCCTGATTCATGATTCGAATTTTTATTTCCAGTGACCAAGGAAACAGAGACACCAAACGGCTCAAGGAAACCTTTGATGGTTGCGTAATGTTGTTCCGCAAGTATTTGCGTCGGTGCCATAAGGACCGATTGAAGCCCGTTGAGGTGCGCGAGATACATGGCTACCATGGCTACCACGGTTTTCCCGGATCCGACGTCACCTTCCAGAAGTCGGTTCATTGGAAAGAACCTCTTTAAATCATTGAGTATTTCCTGAATTGCTCTGTGTTGGTCATCGGTTAATGTAAATGGGAGCGATGCGATTAGGCTGGATACTTTTGATTGATCAATATGGAAGGGATAGGATTTTTTAGTTTGTTCCCAAACGCGGCGCTCATGCCATGCGCGCAATTGGAGGAAAAAAAGTTCATCAAACGCGAGTCGCCGCCGTGCCGTTTCAGCCTGTTTGAGCGTATCCGGAAAGTGAACGGATTGAATTGCGTGTTCAAGCGGCACGAGATGGTGATCAGATTGAATTGACGACGGAATACTATCAGTCAGTTGTTTTAAGATTGATTCTAAAACAAATGCAATTCTTCCCCGCAGCCACTTAGACGTAAGTCCTGCGGTTTCCGGATACACAGGCACGAGCCGTCCGGTATGAAGGCTGTCACTGTTGACAGGGTTCAACCCCGTTATCTCATAGGATGGGGAGGACATGACGAGCTTGTGGCCGAACCAGTCTATTTTTCCGGCGAGGCGTACGTTCGTGCCGACCGGTAAGACCCGGGCGAGGAACGGCTGATTAAACCAAATGACGTCGATGACTCCTGATTCGTCGCTCACTTTCACTTCCTGCATTTTTTTACCGGATTTGGTGTAGGCGTTGTGAAACGCAGTAACCGTGCCGCCGACAGTGACCGTCTCCCCCGCCTGGACACGGGCAATTGGGCTTACAAGCGAATAATCATCATACCGGAATGGGATGTAATAAATGAGGTCGCGGACGGTTTTGACGCCGAGTTTAGTGAGGAGCTTGGCTCGGGCGGGACCGACGCGCGGAATGTATTGTGCGGGGGTTTCGAGCGAAAGGTCCATGAGAGCATTATATCAGGAGATAAATCCTAAGCACTAAATCCTAAATTCTAAACAAGTCCAAATGATTCAAATTCAACATACCAAACAATTTTAAACATTTGATATTTGGATTTTGATATTGTTTTGGATTTAGAAATTAGGATTTTGGAATTCCCGAACGGGTCAAAGTCCTCCAAACAAGAGAGGGACAAATGAGGAAGCAATGAGCGCGAGACTTGCGATGACGACGATCACTTTCCAAAATAGTTCGTGTTTCCGAAAAAAATTCATACGATTTTTATAAATTTCCTTTTTCCAACTTTTATTATATCACCTGTCTTAACATTGCGGTCCTGTGGTATTACCGCATTGTTTATGTTTATGGCTTTTTGTTCAAGTAAGCGCTTAAACTCTGACCTGCTTGACACTAGAGATAACGAAATTAAGAGTTGTCCTAGGGTTAGGCTTTGCTCATTTGGGTTTAACGTTATTTCCGTTGCGCCAGATTTATAATCCTTTTTTGTAAATATATTTTCAAAATATTCTTGAGACGGCTCCGCTAGTTCCTCTCCATGTAATTCACTCACTATTCTTCGCGCTAATTCTTTCTTAAGTATCATTGGATTTTCTCCTGACGAAAGGCGTTGTTTGACGGTTTGTATCTCTCCTATTGATGTGTTCGTTGCTAGCGTGAAGTACTCAACGATTAATTCATCGCGCAACGACATGATTTTTCCAAACATGTCATTAGGTGTGTCAGTGAGCCAGATCGCGTTTCCCCAGGTTTTACTCATCTTGCGGCCGTCCGTTCCTTCAAGGAATCCGTTGGCAATAATAAACGATTCTTTATGATGCAGATCTTTTTGGAGCACGCGTCCTGCCTGCATATTAAATGTTTGATCCGTTCCTCCGAGCTGGATATCAGTATCCATATGGAAACTATCGAATCCCTGCATAACGGGATAGAGAAGTTCATGAAGCCCCACCTTTTTTCCTTCAGAAAGACGTTTTTTGATGAGTTCCCGTCCGACGAAATCTCCGGCGGAAAAGTGCTGACACAGCTTGACGATCTCTGCAAATTTAAGGCCTTTGAGCCACTCACTATTGAAGCGTACGGTTATTTTAGAAAAATCCAGAACCTTTTCTGCCTGCTTTTTGTACGTTTGAAAATTGGATTCAATTTGTTCATTCGTTAAGACCGGCCGTTCCGCATCTTTATCAGACGTGTCTCCAATGAGCGCAGTGAAGTCGCCGATGAGGAATGTTACATTATGGCCAAGTTTGGCAAAAGCGTTGAGTTTTCTAAGAGGCACGGCATGACCGATATGAATCTGAGTCGCCGTCGGATCAATACCCAGGTAGACATTTAACCTCTTTCCGCTCTCGAGGAGTGAGCGAAGCTTCTCTTTGTTTGGGATGATGTTTTCAACACCCCTCGTTAGTAGTTCTTCAATTGCATCCATATGAACTTCCTTTACTATAGCATAATCACAATAACCTTCCTACCTATTGTTCCATACCCTTCTTGCCACGTTCACAACCAATCGTAACTTTTTTTCCTGATCCTGAAAAGTTATATTGTTGCCTTTAGCAACAGACGCAAAGCCGCATTGCGTGCTTAGTGCAAGCCGTTCAATCGGTATGAATTGAGATGCTTCCTTGATCCTTCGTATTATAACTTGTGGTTCCTCAAGCACTGGTGATTTCGTCGTTATAAGACCCAAGACCACCATTTTATCTTTTGGTACGTGTCGTAACGGTGAAAAGTCCCCTGCTCTTTCACTATCAAATTCCAATAGTAGTCTATCTACCCGAGCCTTTTTAAATACGACACGGGATATTTGTTCGTATCCACCCTTCGCCATAAAACGGTTTTTATCGTTGCCGCGGCATATATGGAGCGCTTTCGTCCCTGAAAAGCCGCTGAGTACGTCGTTAATCATCTCAACACCTTCATGGATGAGCGTGTCAGGATCAAATCCTTTATGCGCAAACCACGCTTGCTGCACAGGATCAAGGAGCATGCCAAAGTCCGGTGCGTCGACCTGTATGTGCGTGACACCGATGCGCTCGAGCTCATCAACGCTCTCCTTCAAGATCCGGGTAACGTCGTGGAGAAACCCCATTGGAGACGGGTGAACTTTATTTGAAATTCCGGGAACAAAGTAGTAGCTCATCATGGCGGGACTAGGAATCGTAATTTTTATCGGTTTATCCGTGATACCACGAAGAAATGAGAATTCATCAACAGAAATATCATGTTTTTTGTTTATTTTCTTTACCACTCCAACGGTTACCGGATCGACGATCTTATTTCCATTCATATCAAACCAAATAACGGTATTCCCCGGTACGTTCCAGGCAAATCCTTCGCACGCTTTCACGAAATTGTGGCAAAATACCGGACGACGCATTTCTCCGTCTGTCAGGATATCTACGCCAACTTTTTCTTGTAAAGCCACAGCATCCTTGACTGCTTTGTCTTCGGCCTGCGTCAACTCCGCATTCGTAATTTCCCCTCTCTTTAGACGTTCTTGTGCATCTAAGAGAAATTTAGGCCGGAGCATGCTCCCAACGACGTCTGCCCGGAATGTATTTATTTTCATATTTTTCATATATTACCTCCTATTATAGTTTCCAAAATTTTACATGTTGTGATATCAGAAAATCCATCCAATGAGCTACCGGATCGTTTCTCATCCGTACACAAACCCGTTCTGATAGACGCCATGGGTTTTTTGTATCCTCTACTTCAAACGTGATTCCCGGTATTTGCTCAAGAAAATTTCTAAATTCATCTGATGTAAACGCTGCGGTAAGAGAATCAAGCAATAACGGTTTAATTTCCTCCTTTGTTTTTTCAAGCCGTTTATCAATTGCTTCTTGAGATGCTCCTCTTTTAAAATCCCTTACCAGGCCCCAGCCGCCGGGTTTTAGCACCCGTGCCATTTCTTGTAGCGCCTCAAATGCACGTTGGTCGTCGGCGAACTGATGAAACGAGTTAAAATTGACAATTCCGTCGACACTATTGTCCGGCAAGGGAAGATGTTGTGCCATGCCAAGCTTGAAATCCATTTGTCCGGCGTCAATCTGGTCACGGAATTTGTTATTTACATGAGCAATCATAACTGGACTTCCATCAATGCCGGTTACTTTTTTCGCTCCAACATCTAATAGCTCCTCGCAGAGATTACCCGGGCCGGGGCAGACCTCAACGATATGACCATTGATGCCAATTCCATCACCGAACCCGAGTGCAATTTCTGCAGCGACAATCGCGTAATCAGATGTTTGCGGAAAGTCACATCCTTCGATGTATGTGATCGCCTCTCTTGGATCAAAAATTTCAACGCGTTCTGGAATGCGAACGGTAGAATTATTTTTTTTCAATCCATCCGGTCCATCATTTAAATTTTTTAATTGAAATAGATTTTCGCTTGTCATATGTTTCCTTTCTATAATTATTTAGTCAAATTTTGTCATGATTGATCCGTGACATTCAGAACAAGTTGTCGTATTACTGACAACTCTTAAACTTCCTGGACCAAATAGCCCAGGTGCCCCCATGGTCCCCCAAGATTGTTGTAAGAATTGAGTACGCGAACATTCCGACAAGTGTCCCGAAAAAGCACGAATCTGTTCCGGATCAGAAATCCGATTGAGCACTGTGTCAGCTATATCTCGGAGCACATCGACCGCTGAGTTATTAATATTTTTAAGTGTTTCTTGCATCTTCATAAAAAATTCACCTCCTTTCATATGTGCTGAGGGGAGGAATTGAACCTCCGAAGCCCTGTAGGGCACCTGATTTACAGTCAGGGGCAATTGCCAAACTCTGCCACCTCAGCCAAGTCACATCCTGGTAGAAGCCTTGCCTCGATCCGGAGGCTTACAGCCTCGCGCTCTCGAGGAGCGGCTCTACGGGATTGATGGTTAGTAAACTCGCAAATGTGAATTTGCTTGCAAACTAACCATCAAAAAACCTCGCCTCTATCCCCGACGTTCATCAGGGACAAGGGCGAGGTCTAAAGACCACGCGGTACCACCTTGGTTTGCTAAGTATGGTTTTTAGCCATAATAAATCCCGCCGAGACGGGATTCTACCTTAGCCTCATTTCGATTGCTTTGCTTCAGGCAACACAATCTTTCTGCTATAACGGGCTTACCCGGAAGAAATTAGTCAAGAGTGTATAGTGAAAAGTGTGCCGTCAACTCTTTTTCGTTCCCTCAGCTCGGGAGAGTAATTCATCACTTTAAGTTCGAGGAGTCTTGCACCAACCGCTCCCTCTCTTTTGTCACCTTAACGTAATTACTTCGTCTCCTTCAACGCTTTTATTAACTTGTAACGAATACTTATACCATATTTTGACGAAAATTGCAAGATGGTGTTTATACACGTACAATAGAACCATGTGGAGAGAAGCGCATTTTCATCGTCAATGGAAGCGGGCGTTTGGGTCCGGAAGGGTCAAGATGAAGCTGTGGTCAACCATCGCCATGGCCACTTTATTTTTGTTTATCATTGGCGTTGTGTTTACGGGAATTCTGTTTGCCTGGTATGCTAAGGATCTTCCCCGTCCGGATAAAGTGAAAAGAAGTGACGGACTTTCGACGGTGGTCCTCGACCGAAACGGCGAGAAACTCTACGATATTTTCGAAGACGAAAATCGGATCCTTGTCAAATGGGAAGATATTCCCCAGTCTCTCAAAGACGCAACGATCGCCGTAGAAGACAAAGATTTTTATAAACACCAGGGATTATCCCGGACCGGAATTCTGCGGGCACTTCTGAACATATTCGTGTTCCGTAATCTGCAGGGAGGCTCGACGCTTACGCAGCAACTCGTCAAAAATGTACTCCTCACCCAGGAACGTACAATCCCCCGGAAAATTAAAGAAGCTATTCTCGCGATCCAAATCGAACGCAAATATACCAAAGATGAAATTCTTCGGATGTACCTCAATGAAGCGCCCTACGGAGGAACGGCGGTGGGAGTTGAGGCGGCAAGCGAGTATTACTTCGGCAAGCCGGTGCGCGAGCTGACGCTCGTTGAGTCGGCGGTTATAGCGGGACTCCCCCAATCTCCGAGCCGCTATTCTCCCTTTAGCGGGGAGGAAAAAGCCTACGTCCCACGAAGCCAACACGTCCTTCGGCGCATGCGGGAAGATAATTATATCTCGAGCGCTCAGGAGACCCAGGCGAAATCAGAGCTTGACCGAGTCGTGTTTGTCTCAAGCGGCCAGGGACTTCGGGCACCGCATTTTGTGGCTTACGTCCGGGAACTTCTTGCCCAGAAATTTGGAGAGAAGATGATCGCCGCCGGAGGGCTCACCGTGACGACAACCATCGAATGGAAACTGCAGGAAAAAGCCCAGACGGCGGTTTTTGAAGAAGTGGAGAAAGCCAAAAAACTCAAAGTCGGCAACGGTGCGGCCGTGGTTCTCGATCCTAAAACCGGAGAGATTCTCGCGATGGTCGGATCCAAAGATTATATGGCGACGGACTCCGGTGGGTATAAGTTTAACGTCGCGACGCAGGCTCTGCGACAGCCGGGGTCTGCGATCAAGCCCATCATGTACGCGGCAGCGTTTAAAAAGGGATATACACCCTCGACGCTCCTTTTGGATGTCGATACCAAGTATCCCTCAGGCGATCCGGATAAGCCGGAATATAATCCCAAAAATTACGATAATAAATTCCGTGGCCCCATGCAGCTGCGGTATGCCCTCGGCAACTCAATGAACACCATTGCCGTTAAAGTAAGTGCACTCGTTGGCGTGCGCGACAGCCTACGGCTCGCCTACGACATGGGCCTCACGACGCTTGAGCCGTCGGACGAAAATCTCAAACGCATCGGGCTTTCCCTGACGCTCGGCGGTGGCGAAGTGAAACTTCTTGATCTGACGAGCGCGTTTGGGGTATTTGCCAATATGGGACTGCGGCACGATCCGGTCGCGATACTCAAAGTGGTCGATAGCCACGCAAAGACGATATATGAGCATAAAGCATCCTCCGGTCGGCAGGTACTGAGTTCGGAAATCAGCTTTCTCGTGAGTGACATTCTTTCGGATAATGAAGCCCGCAAGGAGGTATTTGGTCCGCGGTCGTATCTCGTGATTGGAGGCCATACGGTGGCAGCCAAAACCGGTACGACGGATGACAAGCGGGATAACTGGGCCATGGGATACACGCCGTCGGTCGTCGTAGGGACCTGGGTTGGCAACAATGACAACTCTCCCATGCATCCGTCCCTTGCCTCCGGTGTCACGGGAGCCGCCCCCATCTGGAGCCGGATCATGCGCGAGGCACTCGCGAAGCATCCCGACGAGCCGTTTGTCCGTCCCAGTGGCGTCGTGGAGATGGAGATAGACTCCTACGGCGGAGGCACTCCCAAGGACGGGTATCCTACGCGCAAAGAACGATTTGTGAAAGGGACGGAGCCCACCGGTCCGGCGGCAATCTATAAAGAGGTAAAAGTGAGTAAAAGCGATACCAATAAACTCGCCAATCCGGTACAGATTGCCAAAGGAGAGTATGACTCCCGGTCATTTGTCATATTTAGTGAAGATGATCCGGTTTCTAGCGACGGGAAAAACCGGTGGCAGGAAGCGATCAACGCATGGATCAGCGGACAAAGCGATCCGAAGTTTCATCCTCCTACGGAGACTTCATCGACAAGCGACGCAATTGCCGTGTCGATCAAGGAACCGGGGAATGAAACCCAAGTCAACTCACGAGATGTCAAGATCCGTGTAGAAGCAGGCGCCGGTCAAGGCGTTGATAAAATAGAAATTTATGTGGATGGCAAGCGGGAACGGGAGGTATCAGGGAGTCAGGCATCAGAAACCATCGACATGAAGACGGATGGCGTGCATACGATCAAAGCCAAGGCCATCGACACAAAAGGGAATGTCGCCGAGCGTGAAATACGGATCAGCGTCAATCAGCCGTTTCCGACACCGACTCCTACTCCATTACCTGCCACACCAACGCCAATCTCGCCCACTCCTACGATACCTATCTAAAAAAGCTTTAACGAGCACGCACGTGCTAGTCTGTTAAAGTCAAATTAGGGGAAGTTAAATTGTTTTAAGTTGTGCGTTGAATTTTTGTGCGGCGAGGGTAATGAGTTTTTCGCGGATGGGGCGGATATCCTCTGTGGTCAGATTTTTTTCCAATGAAAGATAGGTGATATGAAAGGTCGTCGTCGTTTCATATTGATCTAAGAGTGATACGTCTGCGATTAACGGATCTATGGACCTAAGCGCAGCGATCATGGGACCCACGGGAGTTTGGGGAGGCAGGACAAACGCGAGATCTTCGTAGCTGGGTGGAAATTTGGGGATGGGAATATAGGTTTTTTGTGAATGGGCACTGCTGACGAGTTTAGCCACATTGAGGTCTAGTACCGTGACCGGTACTGAAATTCCTAATGCGCGCTGAAGATCATCGCGCAGAAGTCCAACGGATCCATATGTTCCCAGGGATAGTCGGACGTTTGGATTTTTCCACTCGAGCAATTGTTTAGGATCAGGATCCGGGAATGGGATGCCAAACATTGTGAACAAAGATTCCGCAAGACCCTTCGCTTCGAGAAAATGATTACCTGTCCAGGCAACGATAAGGATAGGCGTTTCTTTAGGAAGCGATCCGGGAGACCACTCGTAGATCATGGATAACTCAAAGAGTTTGATAGTGGCTGTATGGCTAAGGTTTTCTTTGACTGCCTGAAGCACGCTTGGTTGAATTGTAGGCCGCATATACACCCATTCGTTTGATAACGGATTTGTGATTTTATACGCTTTTGATTTATCTAAGTGAAAGATATCCATGAGTTCCTCCGAAATCATCGAGTAGGTATAGGTCTCCGTGAATCCCCAATCGCGCAGGCGCACTTTGATTTCTTCTTCCCAGGTGAGGGCGGGATCCGGCAGGACGACGGGTGGTGCGGTGTCCGGTAGGGTTGAGGTAATATTGTGATAACCATATATCCGCGCGAGTTCCTCAATGATGTCTACATCAATCGTCACATCCCGGCGATAACTGGGAACGGTCACAGCAATATTGTCCTTGGTGATCTTCGTTTGGAATCCGAGGGGTTTGAGAATATCGACAATCTCTTTGTCTGTAATATGATTACCAATGTATGCATCAGATTTCGACCGCGTGACGGAAACAGTCGATGGTTTATATGGTTTGGGATAGAGATCGTAAAGCTTGCTGGCAATAGTACCTCCGGAAAGCTCTGTCACGAGCTCCACGCCTTTGGCAAATGCGGGGAGAACAAGCTCCGGGTCTGTCCCCTTTTCAAAGAGTCCTCCGGCTTCGGTTCGGTGGGAGAGATGCATCATGGTTTTGCGAATATGGGTAGGATCATAGGTTTGTAAGAATAAGATAACGGTCTTGGTAGTAGATCGAATCGATGAGTTTTGGGCTCCCATGACCCCGCAAAGGTCAATGAGTCTCCCCTTTCCATCCTCAATGACGATGTCATCCCCGGGAAGCACATGGGATTTACCGTCTAACGTAATGAGCCGTTCTCCTTTTTGGGACGCCCGAAGCATCATCGTGGCATGATTTGGGCGGTCGGAGATCGCGTCAAAGTCGAAAGCGTGCGCCGGTTGGCCGTAGACACGCATAAGATAATTGGTAATATCAATAATATTATTGAGGCTTCGGATGCCGGTTGCTTCCAGTTTCTTTTTTAGCCAATCAGGTGATGACTTGACCGTGACGTTTTCAAAGACGATAGAGGTCCAACGGGGATTGAGGATAGGATCGGTTTTGATGGTTAAGGTTTTGTGTACTTTCAACTTTAAACTTTCAACTTTAAACTTTTTTTCGTATGGATCATTTCGTAATTTCGCTGCAATACCAAAACGAGGGAGGATGGTCGCGGCTTCGCGGGCAACGCCAATGACGGACATTGCATCCGGGCGGTTGGTGGTGATTTCTACGTCATAGACGGTCTCACCATTCACCTCATGAATGCGTTCGACGGAGGGACCGCAAAGAGAGAGATACTCCTTGAGTTGTTTGGGAGTAGCCTTCGTTTCCAAATATTCACGGAGCCAAGAGTCTGGTACTAATATGTTCATAATTTATCGTAAAGCCGGCAGATTGCCTGTTATGCTTGTCACCGATTTTTTATCACCGTAGAGCGCAATTGCATCAATATCCAAGTCTTGATAATTGCTTTGACCTATTGATTGTATATATTCATCATACGACGTCATTCCCTGGACTCTGGATAAAAAAGGAATGACCATACATCCCAATTCTTGACCTTTACCTGCAAGCACCGAGAGAGAAGTATCGGGTTTGGTGGTCAGAATGGGAATCGGGATTTGGGTAATGCCCAATAGTGTGTGACCATCTTTTGTCGCGACATCGACTCCGATCATATGAGGGACGTGTGCGGCAAGGCCGGTCGCCAGGACCGCTGCGCGGTTGGCGGCCTGACCTATTTCTAGGTTTGCGCTTATGACAATGACTATTTTTTTGTCTTGTATAGCTGTATCAGTCATAGTTTATTAGAATTGATTGAGAAATCGAATATCATTATTATAAAGCAACCGTACATCGTCAATTTTCGTGCCGGATTTCATCATGTAGGTGCGCTCTACCCCCCATCCGAATGCAAAACCATTATAAATGTCCGGATCTACACCACCCGCTTTAAGTACATTCGGATGAACCATTCCTGATCCGCCGAGTTCCAGCCATCCTGATTTGCAGAGTCGGCACGTATCACCATTTTTCAGTTTCCCGGTACCTAGACAAATGCCGCAGTTGATGTCTACCTCAAATGAGGGCTCGGTAAATTGGAAATGAAACGGCCGGAGTCTCGTGATCCGGTCGGGTCCATAGAAATTTTTGACGAAGAAATCAAAGACCCCTTTAAGATCTCCGATGGAAACATTTTTATCGACATAAAGCCCTTCAAATTGATGAAACATCGGGACGTGGGAGACATCTGACTGCCGTCGGTAGCACTTGGCGATGTTGATCATGCGGATAGGAAGCTTGCCCTTCTCCATCTCACGCACCTGGCCGTTACTCGTGTGCGGAGTGAGGACGATCTGAGAAAACTTTTGACTTTTCCAGCCAGAGGCTGGTCCGCCTTTGGCGGAGACTTTTGACTTTTGACTTTCGACAAAAAAGGTTTCCCATTCGTCGCGGGCCGGATGGTGCGGTGGCATGTTGAGCGCCTCAAACGCATAGTAATCCCAATCGACCTCCGGGTGCCGCACGCGTGTGAAGCCGATCCTCTCAAAGATTCGTGTGATCTCGGAGATTGCCTGACTGACAATATGGAGGTGCCCCTCGGGGGGTCTCAATCCGGGGATTGTCACATCAGTCCAATCCGTGCTGGCTGATAGTTGAGAGCTGCTTGCTGATCGCTGATTTTGTAATGCCTGCTCAATGGACTGTTTCACTTCGTTGACGACGACACCGACGTTGGCGCGATCAGAGACGGGTACTTGACGTATCTGTTTCGTGAGCCGACCGAGTTCGCTTTTCGGGCCCAGGAGGAGCAACCGAAGCTCTTCGGTAGATTTATCTGAAGATGAGATAACCTCCTTCGCATCGCGTTGGGTGTCTAGGAGTAGGCCAATAAATTGTGCAGCCGCGATTGGTTGATCCACTTTGATCGCTTGATTCCCGGTATCGTGCCTAACACTTGATGTAGTTTGATAGTGAATGCGGACGTGGTCGTCGAGGTTTTCTATGGAAGTAATAGTAATTTCGCCGATTTCACCACTATTTTTAACCTGAGTTCCTCCGTCTGGAATAGGTGGATAGTTGCCAACGGAAAGAATGCGAAGCGGCTTGTGTTTGGGCAGATGTTCGGGGACATAGGAGGCCCTCTTCTGTAGCTCTTCCAGAGTAACAAATTCGGTTATAAGAGGAAGATTTTGTCGGACAAGATCATTTGCTTGTTGTTCGATCAAAGGTAGTTTGTCATTAGGGAGAGAACCTTTATATTCTATAAATGCGCTTTTGCCGTGTTCCCCTTTAATTGGCTCGAGATACGGTGCGACAAGCCGTACTGCTTCATGGACGATGTGGCCGGCGCTATGGACGCGCATGTTGTGGTAACGCGCATCCCAGTCGATGGTGCACTCGACTGACTCTCCTTCCTCAATTGCTCCATCGAGAGCACATTCATGGATAACTTCATCTCCCTGCATCCTGACGTGCTTGACGGTCGCTGTTCCTTGCTTCCCTTTCATGCTTCCTTTATCCGACGGTTGATCTCCTCCCTGCTGGTAGAAGATTGTTTGGTCAAGGATAATCACCCACCCGTTTCCCTTTTTGACACAGGAAACCACTCGAGCAGTAAGCTCTTGCTGGTAACTGTCGGTCATGTAAATAAGATTGGTCATAGGTTCATTTCATTGTACGGTTTGTGCTATTATCTCGCAAGAAGAGAGGTAGGCAGCGAGAAAAATCAGTACCTACATCGCTTGCTTTTTTAGATCGGACTTATATCATCTGGCATGATGACGTCGACATCACCTCGCTTTCCAAATAGGAAACCACTTTCTCTTAATTGTTGAATAACTAATGGTTCTTCCTCTTTATTTATCCATCCATTTGCTACCGCTTGAGTAAGAGCATCGTATTCTGGACCCACGGTGACTGTTGGCCGTTCTATTTTAGGTTCAATCTTCCACTGTGGTGCTTCATAAATAGATTTTGACATAATAATCACCTCCTTTTAATTCACTAATCCCAGTACTACGCTTTCCTCGCGCCGGAGGCTTCCAGCCTCGCGCTCACTAGGGGCGCGAGTACGGGATTGATCGGCTGCTAAGCTCACTCGGAAGACCTCGTTTGCAAAGCAGCCATCAAAAAACCCCGCTTCCTGCGGGGCTCTTGGGTTAACTTTTCGCTTATTTCTTATCGCTCTTTTTCACCCAAAGCTCCCCGCTGATGCGAGGTAAAAAATGCTTCTGCAAAGGTCAGCATTAATTTTTGGGTTGTCATGTGTTGGTATTTTAATGGACGGATTTGGTTTTGTCAACGATGTACGCGAATATATCCGGATGTTCCACAAGCAGGTTGGCGAGGATTTTTCGGTCGAGCGATATATTTGCCTGTTTCAATCGGAACATGAACTCACTGTAGGAGAGTCCTTGCTGTTTGACAGCTTCCCCTATGCGCATGATCCAGAGCGCGCGCATATCGCGTTTCCTGTTTTTGCGACCGGCAAACGCGTGCTCCCCGGCATGCAGATACGCTTGGCGGGCGACCCGTACGAGGCGGCGTTTGGTCATCCTGTAGCCGGAATTGGCTTCCATCAGTTTCTTATGTTTTGCGTGACTGGTGACTCCTCGTTTGACTCTCATATAGAGAATAGTTACTTCGACAACTTATGTATTGATATACCGTCGGATGATGCGTGCGATACGGGTAGTCAAGATTTGCGCCGGACGATCCTGCCTGCGCTGGTGCGATTTATTTTTCGTTCTTCTGATGTGGCGCGCTCCCTGCACACGGTGCATGACTTTGCCGTTTTTGGTGATACGGAACCGTTTGGTTGCTATTTTTTTGGTCTTCATTTTGGACATATATATCGCGTTTGAAAATAGATATTCGTTATACCGAAATATGGAAATTCGTTATTGATAATCGAGTTTCGATTACGAATATCGAATCTCGATACAACGATTTTCTCCATTCGTTTATCCCGTCTTCTTGTCATTGACGATCATGGCTTCCAGGAATTTGCCGAACACTCTCGGCTCCCGGACAACTTTAACGGATTCGAGCGACTCGACAAACCGTTTGATGACCGCGAATCCGAATTCTTTTCTCGTAATCTCCCGGCCTTTGAACGCAAGGGTCAGCTTAACCTGATTCCCTTCTGCCAAAAAATCCTTCGCCTGGGCGACTCTCGTGTCAAAGTCATGCTGCCCGATAAACGGCCGCAGCCGGATTTCCTTGACGCCAACGTTTTTTTGGCTCTTGCGGCTCTCCCGATCCTTTTTGGCTTCCTGATACTTGAACTTTTTGTAATCAATGAGTTTGGCAACGGGTGGATTTGCATTGGGTGCAATTTCCACGATATCCAGACCCATCTCTTTGGCTTTTTGGAGTGCCTCCAATTTGGTGACTACCCCGATCTGTTTACCTTCCTCATCCAACAAGCGCACACTCGGTGCCGTGATCTGGTAGTTGAGGCGATAAAATTTGCGATTAGCGTTTGCGTTCAATCTCGTCTGTAATGTTGCGAACAAATTGCTCGAGGCTTACAGCCCCGAGATCCTTGCCGCTTCTCTCCCTGACGGAAACCGATCCGCCCTGGATCTCACGATCTCCCATTATAGCCAGATAAGGCACTTTTTGCAATGTGTGACTTCTGATTTTGGCCTGCATGGATTCGTTGCGGTCGTCAAGTTCCACCCGTAGCCCCGCGCTGCGCAGAGCCTGAAGGGCCTTCTTGGCTCCTTCATTGTGCCGCTCGGCTATCGGGATGAGGGCAACCTGGACTGGCGCGAGCCACACCGGGAACGCTCCGGCATAGTGCTCGATGAGGATTGCGATAAACCGTTCCGAACCAATGATCGCGCGGTGAATCATAAACGGAGTCTTTTGGGTTCCATCTTGGTCTACGTATGTAAGGCCAAATCGTGATGGCATGATCATGTCTAATTGGATGGTCGATAATTGCCATTCGCGTCCGAGCGAATCCATTGCCATAAAATCAAGTTTAGGTCCATAGATTGCTGCCTCCCCTTGCGCTTCAAAATATGATACCTGTTGCTTCTCAACGATCTCTCTTAGCTTTTTTTCGGCTCTCTCCCAAACAGTATCGTCGCCCAGATATTTTTCCGGTGTATTAGGATCACGAAGGGAAAGTCGGACCTTGTATGAAAAGCCGTACGTTTTGAGCGCCTCATCAACGACAGTTAGGACGTTGGAAAATTCTTCACCAATTTGGTCTTCACGACAAAAACAATGTCCATCATCCTGTGTAAATGCGCGGGAACGAAACACTCCGTTTATCTCTCCCGGACGTTCATCGCGATAGAGAACGGAAAAATCACTATACCTAATTGGCAGATCTCGATATGATCGTGGTCTACTTGCATAGACAACGCTGTGTTGCGGACAATTCATTGGCTTGAGGTAAAATTCTTCTTCGGAATAATGGGACATGACTTGAAACATGTCCGCTTTATATTTATCGTAATGACCGGAAATTTTGAATAATTCTGCGCGGTTCATACCCGGTAACGCAGTTTCGCCATACCCGATTTTTTGGTTGAGTTCCCGGCTGTAGCTATAGACTTGTGACCGGAGAATCGCGCCTCTTGGAGTATAAAGAGGAAGCCCTGCTCCGACCAGTTCAGAAAATACGATAAGATCGAGTTCTCTGGCAAGCTTTTTATGATCGCGCTTTTTCGCTTCTTCTTGTTGCGAGAGGTATTTATCTAATTCATCTTTCGTCGGGAAGCAGGTGCCGTAAATCCTGGTGAGCATTTTATTTTTCTCACTCCCCCGCCAGTAGGCTCCGGCAACCGAGAGAAGTTTGAAGTTGATGAGTTCCTTGGATGGATTTTCAACGTGGCCCATCTTACATAGGTCCAGGAAATCGCCGGGGTCGTTGGTCATGAGTTTTTTACCATCTTTGGCAAACTCAGTGGCCATTTCGACTTTATATTTGTTATCCTTAAACAGGTTTTTGGCTTCCACGAGGGAAACTTCGTTAAACGAAAATTTTTGCCATGTGGGGAGGATCTCGCGCATTTTTGCTTCAATGTTCGGGAAGTCATCTTCCGAAATTTTCCACTTACCCATGTCGAAGTCCTGATAAAATCCGTTTTCGATCGCCGGTCCAATAGCATTGATCGCTCCCGGATATAGAAGCTTTACGGCGTGCGCCAGCAGATGCGCACAGCTATGACGCATGTTATTGAGATAGTCGTTGCTATTTTTCATACAAAAAACCGTTCCCTCTTTGCGCTCCGCCGGTTGGCGGAAGGTTCCAGCGCAAATATTGAACGGTCCTTAACTTCCTTCAATCGCTGAAGGTGGCGCTTCTCTCTGAGGTTGGTGAGGTCTCATGCAAATGAGAAGATTACGGTAAGTATAGCAGATTGCCTTGCACGGTCAATATATCATTTTTAAAAACAATGCTAATTTCCCTCCGGTCGGGAGTAAATTAGCATGATTTTATTACGATCAAATAGTAAACGAGTAGACGTGGGCGTTTATATCTTCATCAGATTTTTGAAGACCGGGAAAGATAAAGCTGTTGGAGACGATGCGGGTGCCGGGTTTGCACCGGGTTTTGAGAAGCTTTTCAAGCGTTTCCATGCGCCAGGGGAGCAGATACACGAAGACGACGTCGGCGTCATGGAGGTCTGCCTTCCAAAAATTTTGCCATCGAACCGATATTAATTGTTTATACGGAGAGAACAGAATTTTGAGATTTGTCCAAAGGATGAGGAAGGGATTGATCTCAATGCCCACTGCGACTGCGCCAAACGCCGCTGCACGAAACAGGAGCGTCCCGTCGCCGGAGCCCAAGTCATAAACCCTTGTCCCCTTTTTGATGTTTGCGAGTCGGATCATGGCGTCGACTGCTTTTTTATTGGACCGGACAAACGGCGCGCCGGTTAGGAAGGCCAAGGTGAGGAAGAAGATAAGAAGGGCAAAGAAAAGATTCAGAGCGGTAAATAAAATCGATAGAAATGTCATGGGTGAATTATCACTCGCTCAAAATATTATTTTTGTTGAGTGGATAACGTCTGAAATTCAATAATTCTATGCTAAATAGCGTCCGGTCTGTGGATGGTAGTGTACCCAATTCACCGAAGGCGGCCATACGTCATAAGAAAATACTTTTGCCATGTCTTCTGTAAGTTTTAATAGGAGTTTACCATCGAGTGCATCAGGATTAATGGGGTCATTTTCAAGTAAAGCATCACTATCGTGATCGCTGCTATTTCTGTAGATAGGGATGATTTTTGTTTGGTCCCCAAGCTCAGTGACTCTTGCGACAGGAGGGATCGACTGTAGACCCCAGGATGCATAGCCCCTTAATTGACACAGATCTTTATACCCTGCCCTTTAGGGCAGGGTGAAAGACGCCCG
>CAZLDC010000006.1:3888-18783 GCA_964558385.1 uncultured Gammaproteobacteria bacterium | reverse complement strand
CCGTATTGCCGTTGGCGAGGTTGTTGGCGATGACTTCCATCTCCACGCCATAGCGGGATAAAGTTTCTGCCGCTCGGAATGCCTCAAAAACCATGTGGGAAACAGCGACGAGTGTCACATCTCTTCCCTCACGAACCACTTTCGCCTTGCCTAGAGGTTCGCGGTAAAGCTCCTGGGGAACAGCCCCTTTAATGTTGTGTAGCCACCGGTGCTCAATGAAGATCACCGGATTGCGGTCGGCAATGGCTGCCAACATGAGTCCTTTCGCGTCTCCCGGAGTTGATGGCATCACGACTTTTAGTCCCGGAATATGGGCGAAGAGCGCTTGTAGACTTTGGGCGTGCTGCGGCCCCGGCCCCCAGCCCCTCCCCACGACCATGCGGATGACGAGGGGGACGCTTTGTTTGCCTCCGAACATATAAAACCATTTGGCCGCGGTATTGGCAATCGCGTCAAAGGCCATAAGCGTAAAGTCCATGCGCGCATGGACCATGATCGGGTGCGTGCCCGAAATTGCCGCCCCCACACAGATACCGGTCATCCCGTTTTCACTAACGGGCATATCCAGGACCCGCCCGGGAAACTTCCCGGCAAGTCCCACCGTCGTGCCGAATATGCCCTTGGCGTCCGGCACACCCTCGCCGATGAGAAACACCTTCGGGTCCCGGGAAAGGGCGATTTCCTGAGCCTCATTGATGGCAGCCGCGTAGGTAAGGGTACGATTATGCATATACCGATTCCTCCCCGAGAATCCGTGGAAACGGACTCTTGCGGGCAAAAGCAAAAGCGTCTTTAATTTCCGTTCCGATCTTTTCTTTCATCGCACGTATCTCTTGTTCTTTACAAACCAGAGCCATACGAGTGATGGGATCGTTCTTTTTCCATCGCGCAAGTTCCCCGGCCGGACGCAGTTGCGGTCCGTCTTCATGGGGACCGCAGTGCTCCAAAAACCGGTACGTCAGACATTCTAATAATCCCGGTCCCTTCCCATTCCGGAGTAAACCAGCAAATAGGTTGGCGGCTTTGTACACCATCCGCGCGTCCTGCCCATCGACCGTATCTGCCTTCATGCCATGACCGCGGACCACGTCTGCGATAGGACGGCGGGGCTGACGGTCACGGATATTCGTTACTGTTGAATACATATTGTTTTCACAGACAAACAGGACCGGTAAACGCTTCAGCACCGCAAAATTAAACGCTTCATGCGCCGTCCCCTCCTCAACGGCCGCGTCGCCAAAGAAACAAACAGCAATACCAGGCTGCTTTTGCATCACCCGAGCGAGGGCCGCACCGACAGCCACCGGAATGGTGGAGGCAACGATGGGTGCTGCCCCCAGGAAATTCGCACTCAAGTCAACCAGATGCATCGATCCGCCCACCCCGCCGGAGCAGCCGGTCGCCTTCCCATAAAGCTCGGCAATCATGGCCTTCAAACTCCCGCCTTTAGCCAGATAATGCCCGTGGGAGCGGTGGGTGGAGAAGACCACATCTTCCTTTTTAAGAGCCGCACATACCCCCGCGGCGATCGCTTCTTGTCCGACACACAGATGGGTAGGACAGCGCATTTCTTGACGTGGATATTCGCGGGCTATGGCCTCCTCGACCATACGGATGCGGAGCATCTGGTAATAAAGCTGCTTATTAATACTCATAGAAATAGACACCATGTCATTCCCGCGAAAGCGGGAATCCAGGTTTATTTTACACTGGACCCCCGCGTTCGCGGGGGTGACGAAAGAAAATATTTCAACCGCTTGACGTTGTAATACCGCTCATCGGTGAGAGCTTCCGGCAATAAACCTTTTTCATATGCTTTTTTGATATCTGCTATCGCCTCCTCGACTGTGTGTTTAGCCTCAAATCCCAATTCTTTTTTAATTTTTGCGGAAGAGATGTGATAGGAACGGTTATCGTTGGTTGGCATCACATTTATGATAATAGATGGATCTCCCAGCACCTTCTTGACCATAGCTGCCAACTCCATGACCGTATAATTTTGGAATCCTGCATTGTATATCTTCCCTGCAATCTTTTGCTTTGGTGCCTTTAGAAGGGTCAAATACGCGCGGGCCATGTCGTTGATGTGGATATTTGGCCGCTTTTGCGAGCCGCCGAAAACCATCATCGAATGGTTGACCAGGGCGCTGATCGTCAAAATATTGACTGTGAGATCCAGCCGCATCCGAGGGCTAAACCCACACACCGTCGCCGGACGGATGATGACGGGAGTAAAATGCTTATCTTCTTGTTGCAGCAAATATTTTTCACACAGCGCTTTGAATTTGGAATAATCCGTAAGCGGTTCGAGTGCCAGGTCTTCCATAACATTTTTTTCTTTTTTGACACCGTAGACACTGGAACTAGAGGCATAGATGAAACGCTTCACTCCTGCATGTTTTGACAGATCAATAAGCTGTGTCGTGGCATCGTAATTAATGGACTTGCCAAGCGCCGGATCCAGCTCAAAACTCGGATCGTTGCTGATGCACGCCAAATGGAGGACGGTGTCGATGCCTTTTAAGCATTTTTTTATGACTGCCCGATCCCGGATATCCCCCCGCACGAGATCAAGATGTTTATGCTTCTTAAGCACATCTCCGTACAGAAACAGGTCCAGGACACGGACGCGATAGCCCTTTTTAAGCAGTAATGGCACGAGGACAGCCCCCACATAGCCTGCGCCACCGGTAACCATTACAGTTTTTTTCATAATTTTCAATTTACATTTTTCAATTTTCAATCATTGTTCAATTTGAAAATTACAAAAATGAAAATTCATTGAAAATTTCAAATTGAGAAATGAAATTTGTCACAGTAGACTCTTTATAAACCCTTTCAAATCGTCAAACGTAACCGGTGTTTTGTTGCCGACCGTCTGGATTTTGATCGCAGCGGCGGCGTTGCCCACAAAAAGGGCAGTCGAGAGATCCATGCCCGCAGCCAAACACGGGGCAACGACGGAATACAGCGCATCCCCTGCCCCGACGCGGTCAACAATCGTGTCTGTGATGGCCGGCACATCGACAAATCCTTTTTCTTTATTGTATCCCGTCGATCCTTGCGCCCCACGCGTGACGATAAGCGTCTGTGTGCGGAGGTGGCGGGCAACAACCTTTGCAAGCTTCAGGACATCGCTATAGCGGTCATGGGTTGCAAGCCGGATCTCATGGATATCCGTTGTGACGATATCGGCGCGTGGATACTTCGTGACGATATTAAATCCGTAGTTGGCACTATTGGCCTGGACGTTGAGAGCAAGGAGTTTGGCTTTACGGGCGATGAGCCGGATGAGCTTGGGAGTGAAAAATCCGTGGCCAAAATCGTTGACCATGACGAGGTCGTATTTGGGGATTTCCTTTTTGAAATACGCGGCGATGGTTTTTTCGAGAGGTTGCCCGATAAGATCATCCCATATGAAGCTCACCTGAAATAATTTCTGGTTGGCGTATTGGTCGATATAGCGGCGCTTGATGATCGTTGATCCATCCCGGTAGAAAAATTTGGGTTTGATGGATTTTTTCAGATGCGAACGGATAAATGCCTCATGGGAGGGAGATTTACCCAGAAGCGTAACGAGCGTGACGCTGTCGGAGAGTGCCGCGGTGTGGTTGACGGTTGCCAAGGCCCCGCCGGCAAAGGATTCTTCGCGGTTATATCTGTGCACCACCAACGGTTCCTTAGACGATTTCCCCATGGGGCTCGTGTAGTGATACTCATCAATGATCGCCTCGCCGATGACGAGGATCTTCATGGATTTGAGCTTGATCAGTTGATCAATAATCGCCTGGGCACTGTGGGTTTTGGAAAATGTTGCAATGAAGCTTTCGCGATCGTTCGACTCTGACATGGCTGTCATCATATACCAGAAGGATTGTGCTGTGCAATTATTCATTTTCCCTGCACCATTTGTTCAGCCAATAAACGTCCCGCGTTCCTCTCCAATGCACACCATGACCTTCCAAGATGCAACATATTGACCAAGCAGCTGCGTGAGTGATATGTTGATTTATGTGAGACATAAAACGTTGTCATCCTATCTTTTAACTCTCACAGATGGACTATTAGGGACCGCCACGAATATTGTCCTCCTGCAGCTTTATATCTTCGCGTCTCTTGGTGGAGTCAAAACTATGGGTGACGCAAACCGTATGGCAGAGGATGTCCACGGCATGTTTGATACGCTTAATTACAAGACGATCAAACGCGCAATCTATGCGTTAAAAAAACAGGGTCTCCTCTCTCGCCCGATAAAAACCGACCGTCTCGCAATCGCGATAACCAAGCAAGGAAAACAGCGTATCGAAGAATTGATCCCTACTTATAAAACTGACCGCCCATGGGACGGACACATCTATCTCATTTCCTATGATATACCCGAGTTTAACAACCGTAGTCGCGATATATTACGTGAGTATATCCGTCGGACGGGAGGGGCGCTTCTCCAGGAAAGTCTCTGGGTCAATCCATATAATCCGACACTCCTACTCGAATCATTTGCCCGCACGTATGAAATCCCCGGCACAATCCTCATCTCCAAACTCGGTACGGACGGCGCCATTGGAGACGAGACGCTCCACGACCTCATCGTTCGTGTTTACCAATTGGATAAACTAGCCGCGCGTTATGAAAAATTTCTGGAGACGTACGATCGAGGAACAAAAACACAAAAAACAAAAATTGCTCTCTCATACCTCTCAATTCTCAACGATGACCCGCAGCTCCCGTTTCCGCTCTTGCCGAAAGACTTCCCCGCCGAAGAGGCATATAACCATTATCAGCAACTCATGAATCAATAACAACATATTGACCAAGCAGCTGCGTGAGTAATATGTAGTTTTCTATCTCCATCACGATTACGTGACGTAATTATTACCAAACTATAACTCAACTATTTATCGAGATGAGTGAATTGGGAAGCAGGACTCATGACGCAATGCAACGAAACAGTCGTTACTTCGGCCAGAGGTAGGGGCCGAGCAGTTCGTCTAACATCATTTCTTTATCTTCGCCGGATTGATGACAAAGAAGTATCGTCATGGGGATACCGGACCGCTTTTGGCTTTCGTAGAGAAGCTGTTTGCACATGTGGCAGGGATATGTGTCTTGTCCTTTTTCCACTTTTTCGTTATCCAAGCATGCCATCGCGATGATCTCCCCTTCTCCGTGGGCGGCGGCGTGGACGAGCGCGCACTGCTCGCCGTGCAGGGTGAGCGAATAGGTATCGGAATAATACTGCGCTGCACTGTAAACGTTGCCGGATTTGGTCAGCACCGCCGCGGCATACGTTGTCGCGGCTCCCTTGGGATAGGAGTTTTTCATGGCTTCCGCAAGAGCGGATTTCAGATTCTTTTTTTGATCATCAGTAAGCATAGGAAATATATAAAATCAACAGTTATCGTACTTCTTTCTTTCGAGTATACAGCAAAACACTTCCAACTATCAGTAATGTCAAAGCACTTATCCCTGCCCCAAATACTACAATCATCGGGCGGTAGGAAAAGATGATCGCGTGGCGACCGGCGGGAAGATAGAGCATCCGGAAGGCGGCATTGCCTTCAAAAACCGGTGTTGATTTTCCGTCAATCGTCGCCGTCCAACCGGGATACATAACTTCACTTGTCCCTAAAAATGCGTTGCAGGGATTAGTTGATGACAGCACAATTCTTCCATACTCATACGAAGCTACGGTTACTTTCCCCTGATATCCCGCAGGACAATCCGGAGCAAATCCGGACGTGTCAACAGCACTGTCATCCACGATGATCGTGGTTTTCGGATCAGCTATACCCTTCCCTATCGCGGCAAGAACCGTTGCTCTGCCCGCTTCTTTTTGTATCGTCGTTGCGATGAAAAATCTCGGCATCACATTTTTGTTTTCATACAACCTCCATCCGCGGGCCGGGTTTTCTTTCACTACGGCAAATTGATTCGTTGCACTATTTTTGATGGCATCACCAGCAATCGGGACAAGGATGTGTTTGATGTTAAGGAAGTTAAGATATGGAGATTGGATATTAGAAAATGGTGGCGTGGATTCGCTGTAGGAAAGTACGTCAGAAAATGTGTGTCCGTTCACTGCTAGAAGAAATTCATACATATTGCGAAGCGGTGGTGTGTCATAGCCGGATTCAGATTGAATTTTGTGCGCAATAGGCGCGTTAAACTCAAGGACATCCCGAAGCGGATCGCCGTGATAAAAATTCGGGAGAAAACGGGAGAGACTTTTATCATTCGTGAGAAATGAAACCAATTCGGAATCCTCAACGTATTGGGGAATCGGAACAAGCGACAGGTGACGCCGGGCAAACGGAACGAGGTCAACAAGGAGTAATACGACGACTATTAGTTGTAATGTTTTTGACTTCACGAGACTCAATCCCAACCCAAACAATACGCTTGCCGACAGAACAAAGAGCACAATATGCCTCGCCGGAATACGTACTTGACTATACACTGGCATCCACGACCGGACCCAAGAAAAAAGATCGACAGGGGCGTTACTCCCCAGCCACATCCAGAGGCCAAAGAGAGCGACTAGGACAAACGCCGGAATCTCCCAAGATTTTTTCTTTTTCACGAACCACGAGGCAACCGCAATAAGCGCAAACAGAAGCGATACTTTGCCGATGTACCCCACATGCTCAAATCCAAATCCGGAGTCGGGCAGTTGGGCATAAAAATAAAACGGATCAAGAAATTCGAGCAGATGCCCGATGGTAGGAGTCCCCAACTGAATCCACGCGTCGGGAAAAGAAAACGTCCTGATGCTGCGACTGATAAATTGTGCGTTAGGGAGTAGTTGGATGGCGGCGAGAGCAAGACCAAAAAAAACGGCGATACTTGTCCGAAACATCGGACGGAAACTTTTCTCGAAGTAACTAAGTAACGAAGTAACGATAAAAACCGCCTCCAGCGTAAACACCGCGACCATCGGATGACCTGCGAGCAGTTGAATGGCAAATATGACAGCTCCAACAACCAGCCAATTCTTCCATGATTTTCCATTTGACATTTGACATTTGACATATGACATGAGCACGAGTGGCATCCACGCCGATGCGGCGATGATGTCTATATGTCCGGCAGGAATGCGGGCCACGAAGTACGCGGAGAGCCCGAAGGCGACTCCGGCAGCCCACGCGGCAACTTTTGACATTTGACTTTTGACATTTGACATTGCGCGAAGCGCGCAATACATTCCGATCATCGCGAGGAATAAGTGCAGGGCAATGTACCAGGAGATCGCGATGTTAGTAGGCAGCAGTACAAATAAAAGATTGGGAGGATACCAAACTGGAATTTGCGGATGTTCGAGGTACGGGACGCCCATCATGGTAAAGGGATTCCACCACGGCACACTCCCCTCCCGAATAGCGTTCCCCAAAAATTGCCGCTGAAAATAATGATACCGGGTGATATCGGGGCCAAATAATATTTTTCCTTCCGGTGGCGACAGGACGCCCCAAAAAATGACGAGGATGAGAATTGCATAGGCCAGAAAAGGAAGAAACTTTTTCATGATTTCCGAATGTATTCGATGATCTCCGTTGTGGAGAGTTTCGGATCGTCCGTATAGGCCATCGTACCGCCAACCGTTTTAATCGCTTCCCGCTCGGCAGTGATGCCGGGTGTCTGTTTCCCGATAAAGTCCGGACCTTTAATATACAGGGAAGGTTTAAGCGCGTTAATGACGTCCACGCCGAGTTTGAAGTCGGTAATCACCACATAGTCTACCATCCGGAGACTCGCGATCATGTACGAGCGAAGCGTATCGGGGAAAATCGGCCGACCTTCGCCTTTGCGGCCTGTCACAAACCGGTCACTTGTCACGGAAACGACGAGCACGTCACAGAGTTTTTTGGCTGACTCGAAGTGTTTGACGTGACCGGGGTGCAAAAGATCAAATCCCCCATGGCAAAGCCCGACGGTTTTGCCCTCTTTGCGGAGCCGACGGATGACCGATGCGGCGGCGGCTAGGGAAATAATGTTCCCGGATGTATAGATGTTTGCCGATGGAATATGCATCATAGTTTTTCGTAGTACGCCGTTATCATACCCGCTTTTTCATCCAAATCAAACAGCCAAGAAGGGTCGTGATACTCACGAAAAACCCCACGATAAATACCGTCGGCCGATAGGCCATGACCATGGTGTGTTTCCCTTTAGGAATGAAAATCGTCCGGAAGGCGAGGTTGCCTTCGATGATATTGGCGGGTTGGCCGTCGATAGTCGCCGTCCAGCCAGGATAGATGACTTCGCTCGTCGCAAGCATTGCGTTGCAGGGCCCATTCGTTTCCAACATTATGGTATTCATGGAATAGGACGCCACCGTCACCGCTGGTAATTTTTGCGTACCGCAATCTACAGTAAATCCAGCAGGAACATCTTTGGCTTGCATAAGCACAACCTTCCCAGGATCATATTCCCCCATCCGTATCGCGCGGGCAATCGCTTCCCGGTTGGGAAGGCTAACGACAGTCGACGCAAGAAAAAATCTCGGGAGAACATTGGTATTTTCATAGAGACGAAAATAATCTTTTTTGTTTTCCTCCATCACTAATTTGTATTTAGGAGACGATCCGGCAACCGAGTCGAACCAGGACGGAACGAAGATATATTTCACATTGAGAAAATCTACGTACCGCGATGCGGGCAGAAGATACGGAATCTGCACATCCGTTTGCTGGACGTCTGGGTTTTCAATGCCTGCAACTGCCGCGGCAAATTCATAATAATTGCGAAGGATGGCAGGATCATACCCCGACGCACTCATGAACCGGTACCCCATCGCAGCGTCAAAATCCAGGGCATCCCGAGTCCCCATGCCGACGTTAAAGTTAGGCAGGATCCGCGTAAGTCCTGCGTTCTTTTGGAGATAGCTGACGAGCTCCGGATTGTGCCGCGTCGCGGGATCGGGGCGGAGTACGACAAACACCCGGGCAAACCACACCATGTCTATCACGATAACCAAAACGATCACTAGCCTCGCAAGAGAGTGTCTTACGAGACTAAAACCTAAACCGGCGAGGGCGCTGATGCCGAAGACAAACAAGATCAGATGCCGCGATGGGATACGAAGATATTTGTACGTCGGCACGATATCCCAAAGGATTTTGTTGAGATCAACGGGCGCGTTCCACCCAAACGATACCCAGAGACCAAAGATGGCAATGCACGCCATTGCGGCGCCAAATATGAAAGTCTGGCGGTCGTTCGTGAGCAATGTCGTTACTTCCCCGCCTGCAGTCGCCTGAGGCGACAGCTGATGGCGGGCAGGGTTACTTCGTTTGAATACTCTTTGAAATAGATGAATGACCAATACCATGATAGAAATTAATGCTAGCAATAATCCGCCCTTTCCAATATAGGCTGCCATTTCGCCGAAGTTCGGGCTCGGGCCTTTGTAGGCCCAGGGAAACCCGAAGATGAACGGATCAATGAGTTGCTTGAGATTGCCAAGAGTATAGGATCCAAACACCGCCCATGAGTACGGCAAATCGTAGGTGCGGATGCTTGCGCGGAAAAACTCCTGAGCAGGAAGGATTTGGATGGCAGCAAGACCGAGGCCGAAAAGAATCGCCAAACCAGCACGAACCAATGGTCGCCAACTTCTTTCGAAGTAACTAAGTAACGAAGTAACGATGAACACTACCTCCAAGGTAAAAAACGCCATCGTCTGATACCCGGCGAGAATTTGCATGGCAAGGGTAACCGCCGCAAACACGATGTATTTTCTTGTCTCTTGTCCCTTGTCGCTTGTCGCTGCGCCAAAGGCGCAAATCACCCACGGCATCCAACTTGCTGAAAGGATAAGCTCAATGTGCCCTTCCCATATCCGCCCCATGAAAAATCCGGACAGGCCGAAGATGAGGCCGGCAAGCCATGCCTGGAGATACGTGATGAGTGATGAGTGATGGGTGATGAGGTTGTGCGTTTCATTGGATAATTGGATTATTGGATTATTGGATAATTCCCTGCGGAGCAGGGTGTACATTCCCATCATCGCCCAAAAGATGTGGAGCGGTATGATCCAGGAGTACACGAACCGGTACGGGATGAGGGCAAAAAGCCAATTGACGGGATACCAAAATGCGAGCGATGGATTCGCGATCAGCGGTTCACCGGAAAAAAGGTACGGATTCCACCACGGAAATTCTCCGCGTGCTATCGCCCAACCAAATAATTGCCGGAAAAAGTGGTATGACCGGTGGATGTCATCGCCAAACACGAGTGTCCCCTCAGGGGGCCACAAGATAGGCCAAAAAACATACAGAACAATGGCGAGATAAAAAATGGCAGCGACAATGAACGGATTTTTCAAGACTCTCACGCTTATTATTGTATACCCATCGTACACCGGTTTGCAGCCCCGAAGGGGCGAAAAAGCGGATGAGATGGGTTTATACTCGTGAGTATACCGTCCCACTTCCATTTTGCAACTCACGGATATTATGTACGATAGTAATAATATTTGATTGATATGGTATTATCGCCACGTCATTGTTTCAAATAGAATTTTTTCCATACAGAGTATGCCATTTGAACTACAAAGCCATTTCGGAATTGAATCGTTATACGCCGGACTCGCATTAGAAGGTATTGCTCACACTGCGACAATTTTGAGAACTTTACAACATCGTGATATCTTCGACTATCACACTATTCACCGAGCAGCTAATTTAGGATTTGGCCGCGGTGCTGAGTTGTGGGCACTGCAACAATTAGGTGTCCCAGAAATAGTTGGCATAGATAACAATAGTATGGGCGGTTGGGGAACTCGACGAGATCAGATTCTCGCGAAAACGCCTAACGCCTCAATAATAATAGATACTATTGCACATTGGATAGAAGCACTAAGTGATGAACAATTTGACCTCATACTCACTCGACAGGCCCCACCAGGATTTTGGGGTGATGTTAATTGGGATAAGGTCGCAGACTGCTTATCAGCAAGCGGAATATGTATCTTTGATGGTGACGACGATCCCAGTGATCACGGATTTACTAATAAACTCTCATTAACCTGGTTTTCTCCAGATTTTGAGATTCCGTTACCCTCTGAAGTTCAAGATATAACAAATGGTACGTATACAATTTATCAAGCAAGAACAGACATGCAACAAAGAAAAGTGCAACTCGCCAGACATACGTGATCTGTGCTATTTAGAAAATCGGAACAGGATGATATCAGAAAAAAATAATGCGAGGCATAGGACAAGACTTACTATCGTCACAAGTCCTCCCAAAAGGAAAATGCGGGGAGAAAAGTGGTAGACAACGGTATGATTTCCTGCAGGAACAAAAAGTGTTCGGAATGTGCGATTTGCCTTTATAACATCAACCTTCTTATCATCGACAAATCCTTCCCAACCGGGATAATATATTTCAGAACTCATAAGATACCCGGGTCCGAGCGACTGGACAGATAGAATAATTTCATTGGGTGCATACTTCACGATCCGCACGCTCCCCTCCTTCTTTAGTGTGAATGGTTGTACGGATTCCGGATTGATCGCTGTCTCACCCACAAAATAAAACCGGGGAAGGACGCTGGTATTTTCATATAAACGATAATCCCGGAGCGCGTCTTCTCGGATAAGCTTGAAGCGACTGGCGGCTTGCCCCGAGGCTCCCGCAAGAGGATCGTAGCCCCTGGGATGGAGGATATATTTGATATTAAGAGCATCTAGGGCGTTGCCATACACATTCAGATAGGGCACCTGAATATCGTGGCTTAAGATTGAAGCGCCGGGCGGGTTCCCATTGCTCATATCAATATATTCGTAGTATGACCGAAGAATGGATGGGTCGTAGCCGGTCGCATTAAACACGCCGTAGTGCATACCAGCGTTCAAATCAAAACTGTCCCGCGGCGGCACCCACGCGCCGAAGTTGGTGAGTACGCGGTAAGGCTCGGTATCAGACTTCAATATCCTGATAAGCTCCGTGTCATGCCGTGTCTCCGGGATGGGCTTGAGGACGATGAAGTGACGGGCATAAAGCATCATCTCCGTGGCAATTCCCAGTAGCACCACGAAGACAAAAATCCTAAATCCTAAGCTCAAAATCCTAAACAAATCCAAATTTCCAAATCCAAATAATCGAAACTGTTTCGAATTTTGAATATTAATGCTTTGATATTGTTTAGAATTTAGGATGTGGGATTTAGAAATTAAGAAATTCATTGCAATCCCCACCAACCCGCTTAACCCGAATGCGACAAGGATGAGATGGCGCGGTGGAATGCGCAGATAGTGATACATGGGGACAAGTTTCCATAGGATATATTGGAGGTCAATCGGTGCATTTGGACCCAGAGATACCCACAGACCGAAAAGGGCGATGCAACCGAAGGCAAGAAGCATAGGTGACCTAAGTGACCTATGTACCTTAGGTAACCTAAACAATGCCACTGCAAGCATCACGAGCATCCCCACCCTCCCCACAAAAAACGCGTGCTCGGCAAAATTGGGCGGCGGCCCGCTATACGTCACCTGATCGCCGAAGAAAAAGGGGTTCAGAAATTGTTTCAGGCTCTCAAGAGTCAAGCTGCCATACGCATTCCAACGATACGGAAATGAAAACGTCCGGATACCCGCTCTGAAAAATTCCTGAGCCGGTATTATCTGAATTGCAGCGAGACCGAGACCGAGGAGAACCGCCAGACCGGCACGAACCAACGGCCGCCAACTTCTTTCGAAGTAACTAAGCAGCGAAGTAGCGATAAACACTGCCTCCAGCGTAAAAAATGCCATCGTCTGATAGCCGGCGAGGATCTGCATCGCAAGAACTATCGCCGACAAAATAACGCCATGGCGTAATTTTGTCGGATGGGCGGAAATAAGATACCAGAAGGCGCCAAAGACCCATGGAAGCCAGGAGGCCGCCGCAATCACATCCACGTGCCCCGCCCAGATCCGCGCGGTGAAGAAGCCGGAGAGACCAAAGACGAGACCGGCGAGCCACGCGCCCACATTTGACATTTGACCTTTGACTTTTGACATTTCGCGAAGCGCGCAATACATTCCCATCATCGCCCAAAAGATATGGATGGCGATGTGCCATGAGTAGGCAACGTTAAGGGGCAGGAGGACAAACAACCACGTTGCGGGATACCATATATTTACCACCGGATTAGCGATGAAAGGAGCTCCGGAAAATACATACGGATTCCACCAGGGCCAGATCCCCTGGCTCAAAAAATTATTGAAAAATTGCCGGTTAAAATAATATTGTCGGTGGATATCATCGCCCCAAATCATCTCCGTGGCACCCGGGTAGAGAGCTCGGCCGAATACGATACCAATAACGCCAATATAGAGTACTACCGGCCAAAAATACTTCTTCATACGCACTATAAAACTACTTATCAACACCGCACGTACTTGTTCGTTATGTTGTGATGCTTCGCTACCGTTTGCTGTACACCGTCACAAAGGAATTCTTGTATGACTCAGCAAGGAACGGATAGATTTTGGTGAGATTCCCTACTCCCCCGTCCTCCTTCTCCTGGGGACCATAGAAAACCCAATGGAGATTTTCGCGGGACATCCAAGTCTTTGCATCATCCGGCTTCATGCGACCGGAAAAGAATTCTTTGACCTGTATTTCCTTCTCCTCGGCTTTCACAGTGTTGGCGTGGCCTACGTAGACCGTGTTGCCGCTATAGACCGGGATATAGTTGCCCGCGGTCGTCTCGGAGAGGATGACCGTTTGGCGGCCCGGCGTCGCGTCCTGGATATACCGTATGGCGGCAATGAAATCCTTCAGGGGATACATGACGTAGCTGCCCGTCGGCACGAGTGGGTACGTCGCACGTATCTTGTGATCGATAAAATCCTTTTGCCAGAGGAAGGAGGAGGACATGATGCCAAACCCCACAACTATCAAAATCATAACGATGACACCCACAATAATCTGCATGGTACTCCGAATAAAAATTCCAAATTCCAAATTCCAAATTCCAAACAAATTCCAATGACCAAAATTCAAAACGTGTTGTTTGTGATTTGGTGCTTGGTATTTAAAATTTGTTTGTGATTTGGTGCTTGGTATTTGGTGCTTACCACAAAATACAACCCAACAAAGATATGCTGTCAGGACCCCCAGCGGGACGTGCGGGATCATTTCGCTGAAGCGAAGCGGGCTTTGCTGTGGGATGAAGTTGAAGATAAACAGAAGAAGCGCCCATGCGATGACCCAGGCGACGGCGGGCCACATCCTGCGGTCCCTCATCTTGATGGCAACCAGCAGTCCGATGATCCCCAAGGGGAGCATGGGACCGACGGCTTTAAGATACTCCACATAATCAAACGGGAGAGGTTTGATGATGTCAAACTCCGCGAGACGCTTCCACGGATAAAAGGAGGTCATGAGGGAGAGATAGATGAGAGAGGGAAGCGCGAGGCCGAGGGCCACTGCGCGGGGAACAATCGATTGAATACAATAACTTCGAAATGCTCTCCAGCCTCGAAAGGCACTTCCTTTCGTGGCTAATACCTCAATAACAGACAACACGCCAATCGTGACGATGATAAACAACAATCCCGGCGGGAAAATGATGCCTTCAACAAATGCGATCACCCCGAGAAATATCCAGTTGCCGGGCTTTTTCATCGTTTCCGCATCGGAGAGAGCCATGATCAAAAATATAATAAGTGCCTGGCCGACGAGAAGGTGCGGGATGAAGGTAATCCGCTGCAGACTATCCATGACGGACCACCACGGCATATAGCCCCCAAAGCGCCAGCTGGCGAGGTTGGCTATGGTCGCCGGGACTACTTGATTATTGATGACGGCGACAATCTTGGGCCAGGTCGAGGCAGTGACGGAGAGGAGGAAGGCGACCAGCGAAGCTGGAATGACCAATTTCCAATTTCCAATTTCCAATAA
>CAZLDC010000006.1:0-3878 GCA_964558385.1 uncultured Gammaproteobacteria bacterium | reverse complement strand
GACGGAGAGGATGAATGCGAGTAAGGAAAATAGTTCCGACGATAGATGATGGAAGATAGAAAATAGTTGTCGAAGATAGAGAGAAGATGATAGACGATGAGACTCTACCTTCGATCCTCCATCCCCTCGCACTATTCTCGACCCCCCATCCTCTACCGTCACTTTGAAACTGCTTCTGACAAACTCGGCAATTATCACGAGGAGGAGTCCTCCGAAGACGATGCGGCTGACGTGATAGACGTCGGCAGCCCGGTGCCAGGGAACGCGTACCCATGCCCCAAGCCAGCCTAAGAAAAGATAAAAAATATGGATGAACGATCCCTGATGCGGTTCACTCGTGTATTGCTCGTGGACCACGACATTCCCCTCTATCCCCTGCCGAATTCTTGATAAATAGAAATTAAAATCAGTCGGAAAATTATGGATGAGTTCAAATTCACGGTTGGGCTGCAGACGGCCACTAATGGCGATTTCATACCCCATCGGAGCGAGGGAGGCAAGAAGAAACAGGACTATGAGGATGCCAAATACTTTTTCTCTCATGTCCCCTATTCTCGGAGAAAATGTTCAAATGGGCAAGGGGAAAATTATTTTGGAGGTAATTGAGCAATAACCGTGAGACGCTCAGTACTTCTTGGATTGGGATAAGAAACACCATCTGTAGGTTCACTTGATTGTAGTGTGGCTTTTTGGCCGACAGATGTAAACATTAAATGTCTCGGAAGTTCTCCGTCTGATTCATCATATGTTTGAACTACGACCCCCTCTGATACTTCTAGAAGATCCGTACGATACGCGTCTGTTATTACATAACTCCTCTGTCCACCATGATATATATCTACAACATCGCCTGATCGCATTTGCACATGACCAAACCCACGAGGGGCAACATGATCAATATTAGTCGTACCACCCTTTCCAGTTTTATGTATTTCAAAACCTAGAGCCATATTTATTCACTCCTTAAAAGTTTTTTGAGTATAGCGATCTACCGAGCAATCTGCAAGTGTTAATTATTCTACTCAAATTTAGGAGTCACAGAATATAACGAATATCTCTTGTGACTTGACCTCTTTAGCAAAGGAATATTCTTCTGAGCATTCCATTCGGCATCCGCGAGCACCCATCGTATATTTAATGAAGTAAGGATACGATTGGCAACGGACGTGTCGCTAGTCGAAAAAAATTCATTGATCGCGGTGCGCTTAGCGCCGACGTCTCTCGTAAACATCACGTGGCCGGCGACCACTCTTTTGCCCGTCAGCCCCGGAATCATGGTGCTTATCTCGTACGGAGCGATCACGACATCTTCCGGATTGCCGTGCGTGGAGAGATAGGTAAATGTTTCCATAAGCTCCTTTGGTAGATAGACTTGAATATTATTCCTGTTCCCTGCCACATACCCCGCGTGTTCGCGGAAACTGGCAATCAAACCGACGACAAAGTAACAAAGTAACAATACAACAATTCCCAGCCTCAAAAGGCCTCGCCTTTTCAGGCTAAATATCCAGACAGCGGCGCCGATGCCGAGGGGGATGAATTGGTAGCCGCCAAGGAACCGTTCGGGCGTGATGGGCACGAAGGGACCAACTATATAGAGCATCACCCAGCTACTGGCAGCCCAGGCAATGAGGAGCCTCCCTACCCGCCCCATGCGCCAGATCGTGGGAAGGCCAAGGATAAACAACCCGAGCGTCGGTCCGAAACTTACTGCGTAGTCAACCGGATTCACTTTATAGAGTAGCGTCTGTTCCCACAGGAGGTAGCTCGTCCACGGAAATATATTCGTCTGCAGATAGCGGTGATACAGGGTGACCCCTCCTGCGGCGAGCACCGCCAGAACGACCAGTATCAAATCAAAGCCTGGCTTTGATTTGTTTCGGACCGTCAGGACAGTATATATAAGAAGGGTGGGTAAAAGGGTGACGTAGACCACTGGATTGGTAAATCCCATCAGGACGACGATGAAAGGAAAAAGAAAAAAAGAAAAAGGAATGCGGAAAACAGGAAACGGAAACGAAGGGCGAAGCAAAATGATAAATGCGGCGAGCATGCCGACTTTACTCCAGAGGTGGTGCGGAACAAATGACCACCGGAAGATGGGGTCGAGTTCGGTCCAGGCATGGGTAAGAGAGGCAACCACGGGCCTCTGACTCCCCCACCCCCAAAAATAAGTGCTGAATAAGACGATACAGAATGCAATGAGCCGTTTGCGTGATGATTGGGAAAACGTCAGCCGGATGAGTTGGTAGACAAGGGTCATGAGGGCGATCCCTCCCGCGACCCGCGCGAGCGTATAGACGACCGGCAGAGAAAGATGAAACCATGCCGCGACGTGACCGAGGAATATCAAAAACACGGTCACGACCATCCGGGGGTGGACTTCCGGCGTGAGTCTGCTCGTCGCCGTCCACCACCCGTCATATCCCTGGCGCATGATATCGAGATATTGGTAATAATCTTCGACGAAATTATGGATGAGGGGATATACAGTGCCCGGAGGGGTACTCCAAAGATAGAGAATCGTTTGAGAAAGACTCAAAAGCACCGTACATACAATGAGGAGTATGACGACCACGCGTTCCCACGAAACTCTTGGCATAGGGGTAGTATACTATGTAAAAAGGATTGCAATCTACAAATCTACCAATGAAAAATCTACAAATAAATCCCCGAAAAATAGTACAAATACTTCTCTTATTTACCATCGGCGCCGTCTCTCTCATGCGGTTTCATTTAGCCATCACCCGGGCGTTTGATCCGGATGAGTTTGCCTATCTGCATTGGACGTGGCTCACCCTCAACGGATATCTCCCCTACCGGGATTTTTTCTTTTATATCCTGCCGGGATTTCCGTGGGTACTCTCCCCCATCCTGTGGCTCACCGGTGATTCAGTAACCTTTCTCATCGCGAGCCGGATGGTTATGTTTATCGTCTATGGATTGTGTGCGGGAGTAGTCTATAAATTGACGCGACAAATTGTCATTCCGGGCACGACCCGGAATCTATTTGAAAAACTGGATCCCGGCTCAAAGGCCGGGATGACCGATCCAAATGGGATGACCGTTATCGCGCCCCTTCTTGCCACGCTCATCTTCCTCACGTTTCCGGTGACCATCGACAAATCGATCGACATCCGGCCGGATATGGTGATGCTCATGCTCTATTTTGTCAGTGTGTGGATGATATTTCAGTCTCAAAAGGTTAAACCTTTTAAAGCTATAGCCTCGGGGGTGCTGTTTGGTGTGAGTTTCCTTGTGTTTCCGAAAATTATCTTTGGACTTCCCGCATTTGCATACATATTATATAAACACAAATCGAGCGTTCTCCCATGGATAATGGGTGCCGGGCTTGTGGGGTTGGGATTTTTGGGGTATGTAGGGTTTCATAATCTCATCCCACAGGCGATCGCCAGTATAACTCGCGATAGTCTCGCCGTCACGGTCGGCAAAGGGTCATTTTCTCCGCTTCTTCTCCTTTCTCCCTACCCGCTCATCTATCTCTCCGCGGGGGGACCGAGTCTCCCGTGGGCCGTCAATACAGGCATCTGGATCGTGGGCATCGCCGGATTAGTACTTCTCTACAAACTCAACCGTCCATGGGCCATTTTCTGGAGTTTATTTATTGCCGGAAACATTCTGTTCGTTGTTCTCTTCCCTGTCCCCTATGTGCAGTATCTGTTGCCGCTCTCCGTAGCAGCAAGCGTACTGGGGGGGATTGGAATGCAGTATATAGGTCAGCGTATATTGGGGCGAGGAAAAAAAACTCTTATACCTCCCTCTATCCTACATACTATTCCCTATATACTTACCACCCTCCTCCTCTCCTCCTTCATCCTCCAATATCGGGAGCGGGTGGCACCGGGGTCGGGAAATGG
>CAZLDC010000005.1:17850-19004 GCA_964558385.1 uncultured Gammaproteobacteria bacterium | reverse complement strand
GATCTCATTTTCCCTAAGCGCTGTCTTACGTGCTGGCGGTTCGGTAGGTATTTTTGTGATCGGTGTGCATCGTCCGTTCGAACGATAAGCGCGTCGGAAACCATTTGTCCTGCCTGCGAGCGACCGGCGATCGGAGGATACACGCATCCCAGGTGCCGGAGTAGGTATGCGCTTGATGGTCTGACGAGCATATTCCGCTACGACGGGATCGTAAAACAGGCCGTCAAATCGCTCAAATACCGCCGCGTCACCGACCTCGCCAGCGAATTTGTGTCACTAGTTCCCTCTTCATTTTTCAGCGAAGTAACGAAGCTATTAAGTAACGAAGTAACTCTTCTCCCTATTCCTCTCCACCCCTCGCGTTTGCGTGATCGCGGGTTTAACCAAGCGGAAGTATTAGCGCAATTTATTGCGCGCCGTTTGAATATTCCAATGCGAACCGATATGCTCATGCGTGTCAAAAAGACGACTCCGCAGGTCGAGATGAAAGACCGTACGGACCGTCTTCAAAATATGAGGAATGTGTTTTCTATTCGTGATTCGAGATTCGAAATTCCTGATTCGTGTATATTGTTCGACGACGTCTTCACAACCGGTGCGACGATGCGGGCAGCGGGGGAGAGCTTGAAGCGTGCGGGAGCGCGTTTTGTGTGGGCGATTACCATGGCGAGGTAAAGCATATCTACCGCTCTCTACGTCCCGCATCTTGATGGAGAACGAATTCAATCGTGTTACCATGTTACCATGATAAAAAGAAAACAACAGGTTGTGATCGTGGGTGGTGGAACCATAGGAACGTACGCCCTTTCTGATATCCGGGAGGGTGACTACATCATCGGCGTAGACCGCGGTGCGTCATGGCTTATCAGTCGAGGCATCATTCCGGATGTTGCCATCGGCGATTTTGACTCGGTGAACCCCACAGAATTAGACGAAATCAGAAAAAAAGTCGGTCAGGTAGATGAGCATCCCCGGGGAAAAGACCGTACGGATATGGAGCTTGCTCTTGATCACGCTATTTCCCTGAGGCCGAAAGAGTTGGATATCTATGGAGCAGTCGGGACCCGGTTGGATCACACCATGGCAACTATTTATCTGTTAGAAAGATTAAAGGAGAAGGGGATATCGGGAGTGATTTGGGATAAACATAATAA